>JAOARE010000036.1 GCA_025210695.1 Rickettsiales bacterium | reverse complement strand
TTAACTGAATGTTTAATCATAGACTGCCCGGTTTCTAGAGCAATTTTACCTATTTTCTTTGTTGCTGATTTTCCTCCTTGAGCAGTTTTCTCAGCAATTTTTTTTCCTATTTTTATTGTTTTATCTGAATCAGATAAGTCATTTTTATTTATAATTTTTCTATAAGGATGTACTACTTTATCTCCAAGCCGACTGGCAGTATCTCTAGAAAACAACTTCTTTTTCTCCATCTGACCTGCAAGTATTCTTAATGTTTCTTTTTTTTCTATACGCTTATCTTTTGAATCTATAGCTCTAAATGAATTATTAATCTCTGCATATCTTTTCTGTTTATCTTCAGATGAAGATTCTTGATTTTTTTCTAACTCAACTAATTCTTTAATTAGTTTTATTTTAGTCTTTTCGCTTTTACTTAGCTTGTTATACTTACTAATGTCTTTATTCTTTAAAACGAAACCAGCAGAAAATCCCATAACAGCTCTACGAACTTTCATTGCCTTTCTAGCCAATCGACCGGTTTTTTTCTCAGGTTCTAGATTTTTACTTAATTCTTTTATTTTTTCGCTAGTAATATCATTACCAACAGCTGTTATACTTTCAATAAAGTTCAAATATCTCTCTAAATTTGTACCATACTTAGAAATCTTCTCATCATATTTAGCAATAACATTATTTGCTGCATCTTTTAAAGATTGATATCTACTTTCATCATTTTTTCTGGTCTGAGATTTTTTATCTTCTGCTATTTCTCTTTCATCAAAAACAAAATCATTTACTATTCGTAATAGTGCTATGCAATTTGCAAGTTTTTTGTCTTCAACCTCATTCTTGCTAGTCTTGCTTCCATCATTTGAACTAACACTTAAAATATCTGAGTCATCACTAAAACTATTGCTTCTTACACTCTCATCATCAGTTAAATCTTCTGTAGAAGCAATAGATCCTTCTTCAACGGCACCAAAAAGACTTTTTAAAGATGATTCTCTACTTTTATCGCTAACATCACGATTAGAAGCATTATCTGATTCACCCGACATGATGTTTCTCCTTTTAGCAAAGTAAACTCACTAACTATAGTGTAACGATTTTCTGAGACCTTTACAATAGAATCTATTTGTATGAATTATAACCTATGAGATAGATTAAGCTGTTAATGGCCAAAACTTATATAAATACGCTAACTTGTAAATAATCTAATATCCTTTAAACCTCTGGCAACCAATCAGCCAAATTATTGAACGATATTTTACACCATCTAACCAACTAAACTTTGTTTGAGTATTAAATGTAACTGGAAGCATGCTACAGGGATTTCTTCTTCTGGTTGTAATGAATGATTCCATTCTTGCAGGATATGGGTCATATAAATGAACATCTTGTGAATTATTATGATATAGAACACTCAAAATAGCTTGATCATGGCGATGATCTTTAAAATCTGAATATTCGTCTTTACTCGGAAGATCTGTTATAAGATCTGGATCCTCAGAATATTTAAGCCATTCTTCTATAAAAGCTCTAGACTTTTCTGTATTACGTAACAAAATTATACTGCCATCCAACTGAATCTTATCTAAATATGAGTCATCATCATTAGCCATCGCTGCAATTACAGATCTTTTTATCATCCCACGATTAGTATGGAAATTAGGAAATAATACAATATCATTTTCTTTTGCTAAGTCTAATAAGTCATAGATTCCATCTCTAAACACTCCTGAACTATCTGCATAAAGTAAAATATCATTCTCAGGCATCATCTTCAGTGTCTTTAATATAAGATAAGGCTTCCACAACCAAAATCCTGCACCTCTTCTTTGCGACAGGATATCTTTATGATTCTCATAATAATCAGGTTCTATATGATGGTGCTGATAAGGTATAATAACATCAAAAACTTGATGCATTGCTGCAGATGCCACAAAATTTGTCTGATTTTGAATATAAATTCCTTTATTAGCATATGAAATAAGCCATATCTTTTGAGAACTATAGCTGCGCCCTGTATTTTTTACCGGATATAAGGAAATATCTGCACCATAAAAATGCACCTTTAATATAACTATACAAGCCAATAAAAATATAGATAAACAAACCCAATTTCTCTTACGCATAAATTATAACTCTTATTGATTTAATAGCAGTTGCAGTAATATAATATTTCACTATCATTATACATAATCAATCAACATATAAAAGACTATTATGAAAGCTATCAAATTTATTTTATTCGTAGCACTCTTATTTATAATATATATCGCAGCAGCTTATGCCTCACGACAAGGCATTATTTATTATTACTCTAAGGAAGACTCGCAAAAAGATTACTCAGCAGAATATAGAAACACCACAATAAAAGACAAGTATAAAATTGTCTTTATTATTACTGCAGAAGGAGCAACAGCAGATAGAGAGGCTGGATTTAGAATGATAGAAGCCTGTAATAATCTTGGTTGGGAAGTACATATTTTTGAAGAGCTAACTAATAATCAAGATAAAATAAAAGAAATCGATCCTGATTTCATTCTCACTAACAATTGGCGATCAGATATAGGCCTTAGAAATGTTAGGCTACCATATAAAACCTATGGCTTAGTTGCCCATCCTATAAATACTTATTTTAGTGGATTCTTTAGCTTCACTCCACAATTTAAAGAACATAAATATCCTGAATTTAAACTATTTGACGGCTTTATAATCTCCACCCCAGAAATTAGCTTATTTAAAAAATATATTGAATCTAAGGGGCATAAATTCTATGGATTCAAAGGATATTCATCTGCGCAGAGCCAACCTCTTGTTGAAGTTGAGCCTAAACAAATTGTATATATGGGATCAAATTGGGATAAAAAAAGAAAAGGCGACAAGTTTAATAAAATTTTTAAAACCTTAGCAGAAAAAGGACAGGCTGTGTTTTATGGTCCACCAAGCTCTTGGGAAAAATTAGCAGGAAATGCCTATAGAGGATTTTTTAAAGGATCCAGCTCAGCAGTGGTTGATATTATACGTGAACATGGAATTAGCTTAATGCTCCACAGCAATCAGCATATAAAGAGCGGAACCCCAAGCAGCAGAGTGTTTGAAACTTCCTCTTCTGGCGCATTGGGAATTAGTGATATGCATCCATTTTTAATCAAAAATTTTGGTGATAACTTCCTTTATATTAATACAGATAAGTCTGCTGACGATGTTATAAAACAAATAGAACAACATCTTAAATGGGCAAAAGAAAACCCTAACAAAGTGAAAACTATGACAGAAAATGCTTATGATATATTTATGAATAACTTCACTCTAGAACAGATGATACTAGACATTGCCCACATGCATGAAAAAATTATGCTTGATGAACAAAACAAGAGATAACAAAACTGAAATTTCGCAAGTTAAAGCTCTATTTTTACTCCTTGACCATAATACTTATAATGAATTCATACCTGCTATTCTTTTTAGAATCCTGGGAGGCGTATTCTTTATAACGCTAGTAGTTATTATAAGAATATCTTATACAAATTTAGCTATTTTGAGCACGCCAAATGGTATCATCCATGCAAGAAGCAAAACACCCTAAATTCACTTATAGCAAACTAACTTGATTTAGTGATCTATATGGAGAGATGACATTGTCAACCTATAAAAATAAGTTAACAGCAGGTGGTGTCTAGAATCTAGCGCAACAAGTCCGGTGGAGCGTTAGATAAACTGGCGTAAAACAACTCGTGAGGGGTTTTAAATCCAAGCACTTGTCTGGGCGTATTATTCAATATATCTTCTATCCGATCAAGATCTTTTTGCTTTAGAAAATAAGGTCTTGTATATTTTAGTATTAATTTTCTTATTCTGCCGTTCATATTCTCAACAAATCCTTTTTGCCGTGGAGAGCCAGGATTACAAAAATAAGTATCGATTCCTAGATCTTGATGATTAGCAAATTAGGTGCTTCGATCAAAGGTCATAGATTTATATATAGGAAACTCATCTGCTAGTGACGATTTAATTCCTCCAACTACTTGGTTTGATGTTTTGTTCTGGTTTAATCTCAAATTTACAAACCTAGTTTTTCGTTCTACCTTAGTCGTTGCTCTAGATTCTAGAACTCACCATACCAAATTTGGGTTGAGCTTGTCTCTAATGTGCTATATAAATCTTGTACTAAGCCTGATAAATCTGAAGTGCATTCATGAGGAAATGGGTATAAATTATTATCGCTAAGGCTGCTAACAACAGAATGTAATTGATCCAAAGAATCTGCACCCATAATCATTTTTACATAGAGTGGCTCCGCCACATCAGTAAAAGTACGTTCCTTTAATTCATCAGCATAATTCAAAAAACAGTTTTTTATTATTGCTGTTGCTTCTACTTTATAAGTATTTAATTCTGTCATAACTTTTTCCTTATTAAGGTTTAATAATGTATTATAAATTAAAAACCAAGAACGTTATTAGTTAATGCATCTTAGCTCAAGAAAGCTATATAGTTAATTTATTAACTTGTCAACAGATAAAAGCTTTGTTGTTGATGTGTTATACAATAATATTCATTCTTTGATAATATTTTCTTGCTTTTTCTCCATCCATATTTAACTTTTGCTATAAACTCTAAGCTTTAGACACTAAATAATCTTTATTCTTATATCTTATCCACTATCTAAAACAGCATTCTTATCAAGCAAAAACGACGAAGCTGCAGCTTTTTAGCTATTTCTCAATCTTATATATCATTACTATCATCTTTTTCTGATGTTTTTACTTTATAATACGACATATCTAAATCCTTAAATCAAGTTAGTTTACTATAGCTCCTCTTCCGGTAACTTTTCTATTTGGACTCTGTGAGGGTATTACACTAAAAACTGGATATGACTTTTCTATGTTTTGTGGAATATGTAGTCTATTCGTTGGATACTGTGATTTAAGAAAAATTAGAGCTATTCAATAAAAATAATGTATTTTCTTAAAAAACTACTTTTTTCTAGATATAAGATTATTAAAGAATGCCACACCTTCTTCATAAGAAAGGTTAGTAATGGCTTCAGCTTGTTCACGAGTAACTTGAAAATGTTGCCAATCTATAGGGTAATTCCAATATCCTCCCCAAACTGTAAAACCGTTCTTACGAAAAATATCAACTACTGTAGATTTATTAGTGTTATTCAATACAGTTTCCACCATACCTTCACGAACATTACTCCTATTGATATATTCCATACCTTGAGGGGGAAAAACCTCAACGCTGGTTTTTCCTGGCTCATATTCAGTCACCAAATAAGGATTTTGCATCGGATTAACATCAATTGCCAATCCATATGCATGAATAGACATACGATTGCCATTTATAATTTCTCTACAATTAAAGGCAGAACTATTATTAGCTTCCAAAGATTTTTGATCATCTCCATCATAATCATTTATTAAATTCATATTAAAAATAGGAAATTTATTTTCATATAAGTTTTTAAATATCGCCAGAACATGATCTGCCACTACATCATGTACTACAAGCTCTCCATCCTGACGTTCATTACCTTCAAAATCTATATAAGATATTTTTAGAATATTTAATCGATCTAAAGAAACTGGACAATCTGGAGACCAGATATTCTTTTTTATCATATCCTTCCTAAGGTCACTGCTTAGACGAGATTTAGAGAAACTCTGCATTGGTACTGCTGCCTGATACATAAAATTATACCCTAGATAGATTATAAGAATACTACTTAAGAAACAAGATACTAAAATAAGGTTCTTTTTCATTCTTATACCTTTATAACTAAAGTATTAGCAATTTTATCATGCCAAGCTTGTTTTCTACTATCAAATACTATCCATATCACCCCTAAAAATACTGGCACTACAGATATAATATAACCAACCAAACGAATAATCAATTGTCTGCTACTCGGCTTGCCTAAAGTCTTTGCATCAACAATTTTCATCGATAACAACATTTTTCCAGGAGTTGCTTGTTTCTTAAACCAAAACACCATCACAACAACCATAATAGCTATTAATTGAGAAAGTTGCAAAAGAACCATTTTGATTAGCCCATATTGTTTAAAGAAATAGTCACTATATTCTGGATTAGTACTTATGAAAGCTATAAAGTCTGGCTTCATGCCCGTATCTTTATTTACCTCAATCATATCAAATACAGCATGACGAATCATTTCAGATGGAGCCGAATCACCATAGACTAAATTACCTAATAACATAAATAATGGTGAAAATAAAAGAGCAATTAAGGTTAAGTCAATTAATGATGCCATCATTCTTGCTTGAAAACCTGGATATTTGCTAGATCCAGAAAAACTTTCTCTAACTTTTTTGTAAGATAATATTTTTTTCTTTTTTTTATTTGTCATAATCAATTAATTCTCCTCGTTAGAAACTGAATAAGGGATCATATTACTCTTTAACCTCTTTGAATCTTTACGTGGTTTTACCCTAGGCATAAGGTCATTATTAACAGTTGAAGCAACAAAAGGCAATTTTTCTTTTTTAATCGAACTTAAAACCTTCTTATCACTGTTGCATGAAATAATCTCACCCGTAACAGACATACATGGATTATATGATAATTTATTACTTTCATACTTACTTCTTACCTTTAAGACTTTCTCAGCATAACTTTTACCAATTTCAGCTTTAGAATGATATGAGGCTACAGCATCGAACCAATTATAATATCTCTGATAATTGAGCTTTAAAAAAGAAGCTGCATATTCTATATTATCTTTTGGTTCAAAGGCCTGTTCCAAATCTAGAAACGCATTAGAATGATGATGTAGATTAATCTGCATACATCCTATGTCTATGCTGGTTAATCCTTTTGCTAACATTTTTTTTACCTCCTTAATGGCTTCCTCTTTATTAGCATAATAATAAGCTCTTCCTCCCTGATTTACTGCCCACGGCCAAAAAAAGTATAATTGAGATTGACTATGCCAACGACCTGTTTCTATAGCTGAAATCGAGCGCAGTAAATTCTTTGGAAGGTTATGTTTTTCTTCTATATGATCAAAATAATTACTACATTGATTAGAATTATGCATATAGATATATTCTTGATAGCTAATTCCAACAGAAAAACATGGAATAAGATATACACTTAGCAATAACAGGATTCGAGACATTAAAAGTTAATTACTGGTTTAATTTTCTATAGATATCTTAGCATAGATAGTTATTAAATTACCAGTTAAATTAATATAATTGATTAATTACTGCCATGGTCACCAATAAAGCTTTCATACAATACAGCAGCTCCTTGATAAACTACACTCCCTGCTAGAGAAACCAAATCTGGAATAACACTAGCTACACAAGAAGTAGCTATTTTTGCTTCATTATAATGTGGTAATATGAATTGATAATTTATAATAGTAGAAGACATCATTTTCATGATATAAATACTCAAATCTGCAGAATATTTTGTAATATCTTTGTTGAAAGATCCATCATACATTGAAACAGAATCTGAAACAATCTTTGCTGTCAGCCAAGAATCAACCAAGCTATTACCACTATAAAAACTTGAAGAAAACCCTACAACCGCAAGAGATTGCTGTATTATTCCTTTAGGAGAAAGGCTATATTTAAAATTATCCATATAATACGTGGTAATTGATGGCAATTCTTCTCCATTTACATGTTTCTCAGCATAATTAATACCAGGAGACACTACAAGTTTCGCTAACAAAACTCCCGAAAAAAAATCACAGCTATCACTAAACATAGCATTTGATTTAGTAGATACCTCATCTGGAAGTGCTATTTCATTAGCATCTATTGTATTTAAATATTCTTCATGCTTTCTCAGAAGTTCTAAGATAGAATATTCTTCTAGATTACCTGCAATAACAGACCCAGTAGATTGATCAACAAAAATTCTAGAAGATTCTATAACTGGAAATGCAGCAGAGAATTTTTCAAGCCCTAAAGAATTACTTTGCAAAGATAGATATTTGAATAATGTAATTTCCTTGCATAATTCACTATCAGAATTATAGCTAACTTTATAATCTGCTATTTCGTCTAACTTTCCTTGAGCCTTTACCGTTTCTATTATCGTATCTAATGCTTTTTCTAGACCCACGCGAGAGCTTGCTATTGCAGCCTCCGCGTATATCTTGATAAAATCTTTATCCTCTTTAGCAACTTCTAAAACATCTAGATAAGCCTGTTCTTTACTATATGATTTGTCTTCTCTATCTTTAGCACCAAAGCTGTTTTCTTCAGCAAAAAAAAGCGTCATCGCTTTAAAGCGTGTACCTTCATTATTTAGTAATAACTCACCAAGAACTCCAGCAGAAGAAGCTCCTTCTAAGATAAGCTTAAACGCCTCCCGATCGCTAAGTATAAAGGCAACCTCTAACGTTCTTAATGAATAGTCATTCTTATCACTAGCAAAAACTTCTATAAAAACATCACTCTCTTTAGAAACCCCTATAATGTTTTTAAGATCTTCATGATTCTTTTGCTCTAATACCTTAATTAGCTTTTTACGTAATTGATTTATATTGTTTGGTCTTTCCGAATATTCTTGCATAAATTAACTCCTTTAAAATATATAGATTGAGGGTAATAACTTACTTCTCTATAGCGAGCTTTCAGATAATTTTCTTGCTTCATCTTCTGTGCTTAAAGCTGAAATTAACTCATCTAACTCTCCACCATCAGTAATTTCAGTTATTTTATATAGAGTTAAATTGATTCTATGATCTGTTACTCTTCCTTGAGGATAGTTATAGGTGCGAATACGCTCAGAGCGATCACCGCTACCAACTTGACCTTTACGATCAGCTGCACGCTCATTCTCAAGTCTGCGTTTTTCTTCTTCATAAAGCCGGGAGCGAAGGATTTTCAAGGCCTTAGCTCTGTTTTTATGCTGAGATTTTTCATCCTGTTGAGTTACAACAATTCCTGTAGGAATATGAACAATACGCACTGCACTATCTGTGGTGTTAACACTTTGTCCACCTGGACCACTTGATCTATAAACATCAATACGCAAATCTTTTTCTTCTATTTCAATATCCACATCTTCTGCTTCAGGCAGGACTGCTACCGTAGCCGCTGAGGTGTGAATACGTCCACTAGATTCTGTTTCAGGAACTCTTTGCACTCTATGCACGCCCGACTCAAATTTTAACTTAGAGAACACACCTTTTCCTGATACTAAAACTGAAGCCTCTTTAACTCCACCAACTCCTGTATCATAAAAAGACATGATTTCAAATTTCCAACCTTTCTTCTCACAATAACGTTGATACATTCTGAACAACACACCACCAAATAAAGCAGCTTCATCGCCCCCGGTACCTGCTCTTATTTCAATAATCGCATTTTTATCATCATCTTTATCTTTAGGTAATAGTGAAAGTTTTACATCTTTTTCTAATTTAGGTAGTTTTTCTTTTAATTCTTCAAGCTCAAATTCTGCTAATTCTTTCATCTCAGGATCCTCAAGCAAGACTTCCAATTCTTTTATAGAATTCACCACTTCTAAATAATGATTCACCTTTTCAATAATGGGCCCAAGATCTGCATATTCTTTAGATAATTGAATATATTCCTCACGCCCCAATGAATCCACATCATTGAGTTTTTTTGCAATTTCTTCATATTTTAACATGATTTTAGTTAAATTATCTGAAAAGCTCATATTATTTAAACCTGTGTATATACCATTACTCATTTCTTTAAATGACAAATATATACTGCTACTTTGCTGAAGGCAATATAAATGATCTAGCATATGACTGATAGACAATATTCTTGTATATTTTACTTCACTTTATATCTATACTCAAATCTATCTGAAGTTAATAATTAGGAACTTGGCAATGCAAAGAACTATCTCTATATTATTGTTATTCTTGAGTATCTCAGCCTCAGCTAGAGAACAGATACGAATTGTTGGTTCAGCCACTTTATATCCTTTTATTACCATAGCTGCAGAAAAATTCGGTAAGACAGCTGACCATACTCCAGTGGTGGAAGCCACAGGAACTGGAGGTGGATTTAGACTTTTATGCTCAGGAAATTCTCTAAAATACCCAGATATAGTCAATGCATCAAGACCCATAAAACCAAGCGAAGAAAAATTCTGTAAAAAAAACTCCGTGAATAATATAAAAAAAATTACTCTTGGATATGACGGAATTATTCTTGCTCAATCTATTGAAGCTAAAAAGTTAGACTTAAGCCCTAAGCATATATTTTTAGCTATAGCTAAAAAAATCCCGTTTAACGGAAAAATGATTGATAACCCATACAAAACTTGGAAAGAAATTGATCCATCTCTACCTGACTATAACATTGAAATTTATGGGCCATCTTTTACTTCTGGAACTAGAGACACCTTTGTTGAGTTAATAATGCATAATTTCTGTGCTTCTTCTGATGAAATATCTAAAATTATTCCTAATAAAAAAGAACGCCTGATTACTTGTGGGACAATGCGCGAAGATGGTCCTTATATTGATATGTCTGAAAATTATAATTTAATCATACAAAAACTACTTAACAATGAACATGCCCTAGGAATTATTAGCTTTAGCTTGCTAGAAGAACATCCTAAAATAAAAGCTGCTGACATATCTCATGTCACTCCAAGCAAAGATTCAATAACAAGCGGTGAATATATTCTTTCTCGCCCATTATTTTTATATATCAATTTAGATCATAAAAAGTTCCTACCTGATTTAGATAAATTTATAAACTATATTACTAGCCCTATATCTATAGGACCCAATGGATATCTAACCAAAAAAGGACTATTAACAAAGGAGACTGCTAATCTATAGCTTCTTCATTTATTTTGACATTTTCACCGTTCTTCTGTATAAAAAAACACCAGCATGATCTAGATTTTACTACGTTTATAAAGAAGAATGATGTATCTATCGTAACTGGTCCTTTATATGCTGCAGCTAGAAATAATGACTGTGAAATTATGAAGGTTTTGATAGATCATGGAATTAGCAGTCAAAACACTAACTGGCTTGACAAGACAGCTATTGACTACACCACTGAATGCAAATTCTTAAGCAACTATAACGATAAAACATTCCCATTGGAAGAAACATTGTTTTAAAACTCTCTGGCTAAATGGGCATATTCACAATAACCTGAACTCTTCTTGTTTGTATAATGATATGGAGTTGATATATCTTGATATTGCTTAATTAAAGCATGAATATATTCTTCTGTCTGTTTTATAATTTCCTCATCAGATATATCTATCTCTAAAACTTCAACAGGCCCCTCTCCACCAGATAACTGTAAATAAGTTAACGACGCTAAGTTCTGGTGCTTTCTTTGAAATTTAAATCCTCCATTTTTACCAATTACACCTTCTAATAACAACTGTAAACTATTGCCAGAAGTAATTGCTTTATTAGTTGGCAAACGCCCCGTCTTATAATCAATAATATGTAATGAATTATTTGCAGATACTTCAATTCTATCTGCTCTAGCAATTAGAGTAAATTTATTACCGATTGGCATTCTTCCATATTCTTCTAAATAAACTATATTCGATAAGTTTTCATTAGCAATAAACCATTTTGCTATACGAACAAATCTTTGCCAATATATCAATTGCAATTTAGAACCAGTTAAATTTAACTCCATCAAAGCCTGTTTACCGCTATTTAATAAAGTTTCTAGATCTGATTTAATATGTTTATAGTGATAAATTTCTATTGCTCTATGAATAAAAATTCCAAAATCTAAAGCAGATAGTGATTTAACAATAGGAGGTAATTTTTTAAGTTTAAGAATCAAGTCCACATAAATATGATAGGGATTAAAAACTAATTTATCAATTTGAGTTACAGACAGTTGAGTTGGACGATGTTCTATTGCTGGCCTTGGAGACACTTCATAAGTCTCCTGAAGCCCACTATCCTCTGCAGATTCAGCAAAAGAAAATTCTTCAATATTAATTAAGGTTAACATTCTAAGCAACCAACGAGATGGCGTTGTTATAACACCCGAATCTTTTTCCGATCTAGTAAGAACAATCTGTGGATTTTGTACGAAACACTGAAAGTCATATGCCTCTTCACCTATAGCCTGTTCTGGAGAAGGTAAACCTATCTTCTCAAGCAAACTATTATTAAAACAGGGGTCAAGTGGTATTCTTGATGGCCATATTCCTTCATTAAGACCTGCTAGAATAACAAGATCCGCTCTATGCAATCTAGCATCTATTGGTTTTGACAATGTGATTTTATGGTTAGAAACTTCAGGTCTATAATATGCAGACTGTATGAAATGCTGAAAAACCTGAGGATAACTCTTAGGAGAAACGCTTCCTAAATTCCCAGAACTTTCTAAAATTTGATCTAAATATAACTTAAACTCCTCTGCATCAGACCCTTCCCATAATGGTAACCTAGCAACTTCTTGGGCAAAATTTAAATGAAATTCAAATAATTCTTTAAAGCTTATTGACCTATAAGAAAATATATCCTTAAACCTCCTAAAACAGTCAAGCATCAAATTAAAATTTTCATCCTCAAATGAAACAGCAAAAATATTATTTCCATAAAAATTTTTATCTCTTATAAGGAGCTCTATTTCTAATACTACTGCTTGATCAACATTGGCTAATTTATGTTTTAACAATGCTAGACTTGAAGATAAAGAAAAATTTTCTAAAACTATATTTAAACAAAGTTCTAACCATATTCCTGTATCACTATGTTTTAAAGGATAATCTCTAATTATATTTACATCTAAATTGCTTTGCTTCAAATTCAGAATTATTTTAACCATTAAAGCATCATCTGCTGTAACTACCATCGCTGTTTTATAAGATCTGTTTTGTAGCAAACTTACTATAGATTTCGCCTCATGATGCAAGTCATTGCATTTTAAATATTGAATACCATCTATACTTTCTTTAGCAAGACTATACCAATTAACACATGATTTTGAAGGTTTTAAAGCATGAGAAATTAAGTTTGATCGTTTTTTAGTGTACTGACAAAAATTTGTCACAGCTTGTGGATCAACATTCAATTGACTGAGAATTTGTTTAAAATTATATTGAGCATGAGTAACATCCACATTCTCCCAATCATTCATTGTAAAATTTGAATCTATACCATAGAACACCAAATAACTTTTTTTCATTAATTGTATTATGCTAGGAGTATTATAAGAAATACCTGCCATAATTATAGTTTTATTAGAAAAGCTATTACTTAATTTCTCTATTAAAAGATTATTATATCCTACCTTAGTTAGGTTATCTTCCTGTCTCCATAATGCTATAAACTCCTTCAATATTATGAACAGCTCTTGCTGATGATTGCTTAAATCTTCATCTATCATCTTTAGTATTGTACTCAAGTCAACTTTACTAAACTCAATACTCTGAATAAAATTAGCAAAATATTCTGCCAAAGGAGTTATAGATGATAAATCTTTAAACTTAGGAAGGTTCATTTTAAAAATAACTTCGCTAACCTTAGCTACCAACCCTATTCTGCTTAATACTGTAGATTGTTTTTTTAAAGTAACTAAATCAGCTAAATCACTAACTGAATGTATATTAAGTTTTTTATAACCCAATTCAAAAAAAACATTTTTTAAACTAGAACAAGCATTCTTAGTAGGAAGTAATATTATTACATCTTTAGTATTGCAAGTTGTAAATAAGCTATTTATAATTCCATCAGCTAACACTTGAAAAAAATCCTCATTTGCAGGAATATTATATATATTAGGGCTCGCTACCATGCTTCGCATCATTATATTCATGATCGTTCTATTTCCACTTAGCTTATTAGCTGGAAATAAAAAAATCGTAGTGTCCATCCGTCCTTTGCAATCCATTGTGGCCAATATAATGGGAGACCAGGAAGAGATAAATTTAATAATAGACCACAATGAATCTTTGCATAATTATCAATTAAAACCAACAAAAATCCGTAATATTTATAGTAACAACCTTATTATTATAATGAGTAGAAACTTTGAAGTATTTATGGATAGAATACTAGAGAATTTGAGCGCTCAAAATAAAGTTATTGAAGTTGCAAACCTTCCAGGAGTGGAATTACTTTTAAATAACGAACATAACCAATATGGATTGAAATATGATTACCATCTATGGTTGGATGTTGATCAAGTTAGAACAATAGCTAGAGGATTAACTGATATTCTAATAAAAGAATATCCTTCAAATAAAAATATCTATAAAAATAACCTGGCTCAATTTGAGCTAAAACTAACTGCACTAAATAAAAGAATAATCAAAAAACTAAAACATGCACATAATAAAGATTTTATGGTCACTCATAATGCTTATTCTTATTTTACCAAACAATATCATTTAAATAATCCAACGGCAATAACTATTGACCACGACCACAATATAGGAGCCCGCAGTTTTCTTGAAATGCAAAATTTAATTAAAGAGAATAAAATTCAATGCATTTTTGAAGAACCACAATTTGACTCCCAAATTATTCTTAAACTACAAGAAAAATCTAATATAAGGATCGGCAAACTAGACGCTGAATGGGGGCCAGATAATGCATCAACCAAAGACGCTTACTTTGCTATGATGGATTCATTAGCTGATAGCTTTAGCGAATGCTTAAAATAAAAAGCTCTTTATTTATCTTTTTTTGTATTCTTCTTTGGTATAGGTTTTAAGACAAAGAGCATGAAGAGAACTAGCTAAGGCATCTTTTAAGGAACTATAAATTAATTTATGTCTCTGCACTGAAGGTAAACCATCAAAACTTTCTGAAACTATAGTAATTGTTGCATGAGTCAATCCACCAGTAGGATTTTCAATATGTTCAGCATGAGCATGACTATCATCCCTAATATCAATGAAAGATGGATTTAAATATTCTAATCTTTGTTTTATTTCACTAGACTTTAGCATGTTTTATCCTTATAAATTATTTGTTCCACCAGATAGGCAAGTGAGAACAGGTTTTTCTCCTAAAGTTAAATTACAACTTGTTCCAAGTGATAGTGGAGAATTGCAGTTACTATTATGACCAATAATAGGCAATGACAACACAGGAATATCAAGCAACTTGGAGAAATTTTCTATAGCTATTGTACATAAATTTTTTCCATCTTTCTCTAACTCTGGAGTTATCTCACCAAAAATAAGAGCTTTTGCTCTTTTAAAAACTCCTGCTTGATATAAGTGATTAAGCGTGCGATCAATTTGATACCCCTTTTCTCCAACATCCTCAAGAAAAATAATTTTATCTTTAGTATTAATTTGCCAAGAAGTTGCTAAGGATGTTTGAACTAAACATAAGTTACCTCCTGTAATTGCTCCCTCAATATTTTTAGCCTTCTTAGCATTGTCATTTAAAGGAGTAAGTTGATTGTAGTTTATATTTACTTGCTCACCAAAAAGAACTGGCTTTAATTCATCTAATAACTTGGGGTTTCTAATAATTTGACTAATCACAGCACAATGAATGCTGTTCCAATTCCATTTGTTTTCTACAAATAAATGTAGAGCCGTAATATCACTAAATCCCATAAGTAACTTTGGAACATTAGGAACTTCTATTTTTTCTAAAAAAGGAATAAGTTTTGCAGCTCCATATCCACCTCTAATAGCCCATACTGCCTTACTATCTGTATTAGTAAAGGCATTAATAATGTGCTTAGCTCTGTATTCAAGACTATTAGCTGAAAATGGATCTTTTTCTAAATCTATTAAATCATCTGGTATTCGAGCTATAAGCCCTATACTTTTAAGAATTTTCTTAGATCTTTGGTAATATTCTAATAAATTGTCAACTGGAACAGCAGAAGAAGGTGCTATTATATCTACTACATCTCCTGGTTTTAAAAAGTTCCAAGATTTATTTACCATTAAAACCTACAATAAAAAAAAGGCGCATACGCGCCTTTTTAAAAAAATATAATTAACGCTTGGAAAACTGGAAGCGCTTACGAGCTTTCTTCTGCCCATACTTTTTACGCTCAACTGTTCTAGAATCACGAGTTAAAAATCCACCTCTACTTAACAAAGTATGCAACTCTGGGGCAAACTGATCTAAAGCACGACTAACTCCATGACGAATAGCACCTGCCTGACCGGTGGAACCTCCACCTTTAACAGTACATACTATATCAAATTGAGATAAAGTTTTTGTTTCAGCAAAGGGTTGTAATAATATTGTTCTATGAGTTGAACGAGGAAAATAATCCTCAAAGGTTCTACCATTAATAGATATATTACCTTTACCCGCTTTTATCCACACTCTAGCAACGGCGTCTTTTCTTCTGCCAGTTCCATATGAACGACCAAGATTATCAATATTTGGTAATCTTTCTTCTTTAGGTTCAACTAATTTAGTTAATTCACTTAATGACATATATACTAACCTTTCTTATTTTTAGAGCTCATGCTTGCAAAATCTAGTACAGATGGCTTCTGAGCTTCATGAGGATGTGATGAGCCTGCATAAACATATAAATTTGATAAACGCTGTCTACCCATAGGACCTTTTGCCAACATTCTTTCTACAGCTTTTTCTACCACTCTTTGTGGATTTTTTCCAGCGAGAATTTTACCAGCTGTTGTCTCTTTAATTCCACCGAAATAGCCTGTGTGACGATAATAAAATTTACCATCTTTTAAAGCTGATTTATGTCCACTTAAGTGAATTTTATCAGCATTAATAATAATTACATTATCTCCACAATCTTGGCTTGGTGTGTAACTTGGTTTATCTTTACCAGATAAAATCATCGCCACTTTTGCAGCCAGCCTACCAAGAACTACGTCTGTAGCATCGATTACTAACCATTTTTTTTCTACTTCTGATGCTTTCATTGAGTAAGTTTTCATTTTATCTTACCACTATCCTATTTAAAAGTTGATATAAGAAGATCTTAAAATATGACAAGTTACCACTATTTGTCAACAATAATATTGTACAAAAGTATTTTTAATTTTTAACGCTCATCATTATCAAAAACAAAGCTTAATAAATGAAATTATACCAACCCTAAACATAATATCAATAAACCAACATACGAAAAAATTGCATCTACATAAAAACTCTATAATTCCCTAGAAAACCACCCTTTAGTTTTATTCTACAAACTGCAATTTAATACAATAACTTATAAATCTACATCTCTTTCTAGTCTAGTAATCCCTACTCTTGAAACATTATCTGCTAATTCTTTGTATTTCATATATAATGAATTACTAGGAAGAGTTCCCTTTTCTGAAGGTTTTTCTCCAGCAAAATGAATAATAAATGGCATTACTTTTACACTATAATCAAAAACTGGAATATAGTTCCACCGCCTGGAAATAAATTTGATCTTACCTTGGTAAATCTTATTAAACATATCTTGATTAGGCATCAAAAAACATTTATCACTTTTTAGAGCCTTATAAGGAGTATGATGATTACCCTCTAAATAATTAGAATATTTATTTGTTAGATAAGACGAATTTTTAATTTCCCTCATAAGGCTTAAATTATGAACTACCACACCTATATTAACGTACTTGTACTCAAAATCACAAGAATCCTTTCTATTAACAATTATATCTTCTGTTGAAGCCGCAAAAATATTACCTTCAAAGTTCATATTCTGTAGGTCATATAAATCTCTTAAAACAATCAAATCAACATCTAAATATACTATAGAATCTAAATTTACAAGAACATCTTCAACTGTAAATCTTTGAATCTGATTTCTCATTTCATGTCCAAAAATACTTTTCTTATCTTTATAAAAAAGATCTGAAGGAGCATGAATAAAATGAACTTTATATTCTCCAAGATCTTGTAAAGAACTAAGTATAAGCTTATTGTTTTCTGACAATGGACTTTCTTCATCAGTTACAAAATATAAATTATAATCAGTATTCAAATCTGCATTTAATAAAATGGAAGCAATAGCTGTTTTAGCATAACGAATATAAGTTGGATTATTATCTATTGTAAAAAGAACATCAGTAGTTCTTCTATTAGAAAAATTAACTAGAGACATAGCTTTTTTCTTAAGATTGTGAGCTTCTAATAGATTGTAATTATATTTATTATCACTTGAGAACTTACCTATAGAATGCATTAAGCTCATCCTGTACAAGGCACGACTTGCTATATTAATATCCTTAGATTCTGACAATTTATTTAATAAAATATACTCTTCAAATTCAGAAGAATCTATCTTAAAATCTCTTCCTGTAACCATAGACAACAAAGCCTCATGATACTCTTTTCTATACATTCCTTCCAATGCTAAACTTTCGTACCTTATCGCCCTATATATAGAAGAAGCATCTTTTTGTTCTGTCTCTATTTGCGCAAGACAATGATACCCCTCGGATATCTCAACTAAATCACTCCCATCACTAACCATACTAGAGCATTTTTTTTTCTTATAATCTTTTATCTCTTGGTTGTTATCTGAATTGCGACTTTCTAAAAGTCTATTTTTTCTCTCTAAAGAATCAATCCTGCCAAGCAAATGATTCGTAAAATGGTTTAATGATTCTGTATTTGCAACTAACTTATTTATATTATTCTCAAAATTTTTATATTCTTGCTCAAGGTCAGACCTCAAAACCTTCTGCGCATCTCTAACCTCTTTATATTCTTGCTCAAGATCGGACCTCAAAATCTTCTGCGCATTTCTAACCTCAACATTTAATTCTTTTATATAAATA
The DNA here is from genome assembly GCA_025210695.1 of Rickettsiales bacterium. Classification (NCBI taxonomy): domain Bacteria; kingdom Pseudomonadati; phylum Pseudomonadota; class Alphaproteobacteria; order Rickettsiales; species Rickettsiales bacterium. The sequence goes on along the minus strand of JAOARE010000036.1, from coordinate 70,696 downwards.
TTAACCGTAAAACAAAGTATTAACAAAAGAATAGTCACCACAATAAAAGATATCGCCTTATATCTGTAGTTTTTTATAAATCTATAAATTGACATAAAGGGCTCCCTCTTTAAGTTAATTGCACAATATCCTAATCTACTAGTATAGTGAAAGAAGGATCTTCCAGTTGTGGACAAATAGGCATATCCATACCAGAAGGATGAGTTTGCTGCTTCGATAATTTATATTCATCAACTAAATTTTTATTAATATAAGAAAGCTCTATAGTTCTTGGAATTCGGCCACGAGAGTTTTTAGTAGTAAACCCAGAATTGCGACAATTTGAAGCATGAACGTGCACTAGAATAAAGTTTTCTTCTATAGAATTCAATAGCTTTATAGCCTTATAAAACTCCTCGGGATTTCTCCAAAAATGTATTTCCAAAGCTATTCCTGTTATATCTTTAGAATATTCTAACACTTCAGGAAGAGATGCATATTCACCACCCTCTATATCCATCTTAATAAAAATTTTCTTTCCTACTAAATCCATTCTTTTTATATGATCATTAAACGAAACAATCTTTGAAGGAGAAATTTTTAAACTAGCGTCCTCAAGAAATTCATCTGTACCCACACATTCATCAACAAACGTAGTTAAAGGGTTTTTAGTAGGCACTGATGACGATCCACAATCAAATCCATATGATTGCTTGTGAAATATATTCGAAAATGATTCTTCAAATGATATATCGTCCCTGACCCCATAACCTAACAGAACATCTGCTTTCTTAAGGGAAATTTCAGGAACAATATATCCTCCGTCCCCGTCTTTACCAACCCTTATAAGCACATTCTCACCTTCCTTACCAAAAGTATCATACACCTTTAGATGACTTACAAACTCCTCCATAACTTCCAAGCCAATACTGTTTTCTAAATTGTCTTGAGCAGCCATTCTCTCCAAGTCTAGCGAGAACAATCTTTCCAAATTAAATAACCTTTTATCCATTTCTAGAATCCTCTTTTCTAAAAAACTCTTTTCAAAAGAGCACAAAGATAATTTTTTCTTTATATATCCTCTTCCCAACACTAATCCAACCACCACTATAACAACCACTAATAACCATAAAATAACTTTTTTTCTCATCATTTCTCTACTCTATTAATCTATTAATATTATTAACAACAAACTAAATATAATTATTTATAAAAACTATACAAGATAAAAAGCTACCACTCAAGAAACTTAGTTGAACCATTCTTTACACAACTCTAATAAATATTGCCATTCTTTTAATAACCATGTAAAATCACAGTCATCCAATATATTGTATAGTATAAGTTATGACATTTTCGACTAAATTATTTATAAAGTTTTTTTGCTCAAAAATAGGACAAGATCAGTTTGGTAATAGTTATTATCAAACGAAATCCAAAACCCCTTCAGGAAAACATAAACGACTGGTACTTTATAAAGGCTCAACCGAAGCATCAAAAATTCCTGCCCTTTGGAACGCTTGGTTGCATTATACCATTGACGAAGTACCTTCAAATGAAGTACATTGTAATAATTGGGAAAAACCACATATTCCAAATTTAACTGGAACAGAATATGCATACGCTCCTCAAGGATTGAAAAATAAAGGAAAGAAGAGAGCCATAGTTGATTACCAAGCTTGGGCTCCGTAAATTAAATTTAAGGTGATTTTTATGAATAAAAATATGATTGAAACTATTACAGGCGCTCTTATTTTAGGAATAGCAGCTTGGTTCTTAATGTTCTTCATGGATCAAAACACAGGAGTTAGCGTTGCAGGGAATCATTATAATCTAACCGCTAAATTTGAACAAGCCGATGGTATTGCCGTTGGAACCCCAGTAAAAATTGGAGGAGTTAAAGTTGGTGTGATCACCGATCAAGAACTAGATCCTAGAACTTATTTTGCTGTTATTAAAATGTCTCTGAATGATAAGATAAAAGTCCCTACCGACTCAATAGCAAAAATTTCTAGCGAAGGACTTATAGGTGGTAAATATTTATCTATTGTTCCTGGCGCTGATGACAATATGATAAATAAAAATGGTGAGATACAATTCACTCAATCATCTATAAGTCTTGAAACATTAATTAGCAAAATGGTGTTTTCTAGCTCTAACGATGAAGAAGATAATTCTACAAAGAATTAGAGCATGGCTATCTTACCAATAGTTTATGCTCCACATCCTGTTTTTAAACAAAAAGCTAAGACTGTAGCTAAAGTTGATGAGTTAATATGTCAACTTGCGAATGACATGGTTGAAACTATGTATTTTGAAAAAGCTGTTGGGTTGGGAGCAAACATGCTTGGAATAGATCAACGTATTATTGTTGTTGATATAAAACAAGCGAATAGCAAATCTTATATAATGATTAACCCAGAAATCATAGAAACTTCAACTGAAACTAGCGAGCATGAAGAAGCATCAATAAGCTTTCCTGGAATTTCTGCTATAATAAAACGTCCAAGTAAAATAAAAGTAAAATATTTAGACTTAGATAATAAAGAGCAAGTTTTAGAGGCTGACGGTTTTTTAGCGCGGGTTATATTACATGAAAATGACTACCTAAACGGCATCACTTATCTTGATCATCTTTCAAAAATGAAGAGAGACCTGCTTACTAAAAAAATGATTAAATATATCAAACATAATCCCCCACATGTCCATGGACCACACTGCAATCACTAGACCTTTTTAAACCAAGAAAAATAATACTATATACTCATACATATATTCATAATTTTTTCAGTGGAAATTACGTGAATAATCATTTATTATCTACTGTTTAGATTAATAAACACCTAATTTTTAGCAAAGGTTCGATATGTCTCTTAATTTACACTTGCCTGATAGCGTAGTTTTAAAACCTTGTATCACCGTTTTTGGTGTTGGAGGAGCTGGCTGCAATGCCGTAAATAATATGATTAGCTCTAACTTAGAAGGAGCTAAATTTGTTGTTGCTAACACTGATTCTCAATCACTTCACTTATCAAATGCACCTCATAAAATTCAACTAGGAGCTAATTTAACAAAAGGACTAGGAGCTGGAGCATCCCCCGATGTTGGAAAAGCTGCTGCAGAAGAAGCCATAGAAGAGATTGATAAATTACTAACTGACAGTAATATGGTGTTTATTACCGCAGGAATGGGTGGAGGAACTGGCACAGGGGCCGCACCTGTAATAGCGAAAATGGCTAGAGAGAGAGGGATTCTTACTGTTGCTGTGGTTACTAAGCCATTCCACTTTGAAGGAGTCCATAGAATGAGGCTCGCCGATGAAGGGTTGAGTGAACTTCAACGCTTTGTTGACACCTTAATCATTATACCCAATCAAAACTTGTTTAAAATTGCCAATGCAAAAACTACTTTTGCTGATGCTTTTAAAATGGCAGATGATGTTTTACATGCTGGTGTGCGTGGAATTACCGATCTTATGATTATGCCAGGATTAATCAATCTTGACTTTGCAGATATTCGTGCAGTGATGAGCGAAATGGGTAAAGCAATGATGGGAACTGGGGAGGCGCAAGATGAAAATAGAGCTATCGCAGCTGCAGAAGCAGCAATCTCTAATCCTTTATTAGATAACTGCTCAATGAAAGGTGCAAGAGGAGTGTTAATTAACATCACTGGCGGTTATGATATGACTTTATTTGAAGTTGATGAAGCGGCTAATCGAATAAGAGAGGAAGTAGATTCAGAAGCTAATATTATATTTGGATCTGCATTTAATCCTGAATTAGAAGGAACCATTAGAGTATCAGTTGTTGCAACTGGCATAGACGATCCTCATTTTCATACTGTAGAAAAAGAAACCAAAGTTGCTGCCCCCTCTACTACTGAAAAGATACAACAATTATATAGATCAGAACCTATAGAGCTAACCAAAACCACAACCTCTTCTCCAATGCAATTTGATTTGGATTCAACTAACACATCCAATCAAAAGAACCTTGAACCTGAAGAAAAATCAGAAGAAGACCTAGAAACCGCAGAAGGGAAAATCTCTAACGAAGAAGAAAAAAATCCTGATATATTTTTCTCACCAAAACCGGAAAATACTTATGAAACACCAAGAACTCCAATAAAAAACACAGAAAGAACTAAGCCAAGCTTGAGTTTGTTTGCAAAAATGGCAAGTTCTGTTGGATTAAATTTAAACAAAGAGAATAAAGACAAAGAAATATATGTCTTAAGTGAAGATAAACAAGTTGATGAAGAGGAATTGGTAACAGAAGAAATGTTAAATATACCTGCTTACCAAAGGCGCAAATAAATTTATTATTTAGTAGTTACAGTGATCAATAAACAAATAATCCCTTTATTATTGATAAGCTATGTTTTTATATTGCCTGGCTGTAAATCTACCTCCTTTACACCGTTTTCTTGCGGAAATTCATATGGTAACAGCTATGAGGGAGGTATAAAAGTTGGGGATCCTTATAAAATCAAAGGAAAAACCTACACCCCAGAAATTGATTATAAATATAACAAAGTAGGTATAGCTTCATGGTATGGAGACGACTTTCATTGTAAAAAAACGGCAAATGGAGAGATGTTCAATAAGAATGAATTATCTGCAGCTCATAAAACACTTCCATTACCTAGCGTAGTAAAAGTAACTCACTTAGGAAATGGCAAGTCAATAAATGTTGTAATTAATGATCGAGGACCATTTGCACATAACAGAATAATAGATCTCTCAGAAAAATCAGCTATTGCTCTAGGAATGAAAAAACAGGGCACAGCAAAAGTTAGAGTTAAGTTTTTACCGAAAGAAAGTAATAAATTGATGGCAAAACTGTCATCTCAAAAAAAGATTTATTATAAAGGTAAAGGAAAGCACAAACCTTTATCTAGTTTTGAGATTATTGTTGAAGAATATAGAAACCAAAAAAAAGCTCTAATCACAATGCGTAGATTATCTAGAATAGGAAAATCACATTTAATTGTTAGAGATAATAATAAATACATCATCACATTAGCGGCTTCAAACAAGGCCAAAGCTAATATTTTATTAAAAAAAGTAAGAAAAATGGGATATAAAAATGCAAAAATTCATTCTAGCTAGCTTATTATTGTTATCAAATTTTGCTAATGCATTTGAAACAGACGCAAAATACGCCATTTTGATGGATTATGAAACCAAAGCTATATTATATGATAAAGAATCTAACGCTCGTATGGTTCCATCATCAATGAGTAAGATGATGACTGCTTATATTGCATTTGAGAGTCTAAAGTCTGAGCATGTTAGATTAGATGATACTTTTACAATTAGCAACAAAGCTTGGAAAATGGGAGGGACCAGAATGTTTATCCCCCTAGATACACCTGTCAGATTTGAAGATTTATTAAAAGGATTAATTATTCAATCTGGAAATGATGCAGCCGTTGCAATAGCTGAAATATTGATGGGAAGCGAAGAAGAATTTGCAGAATATATGAATAAAACAGCCGAAAAACTTGGCATGTATAATACCAATTTTACCAATGCTAGTGGCTGGCCTGATGAAAACAATTACTCCACAGCATATGACCTAGCGATATTATCTTATCATACAATAAAAGATTTTCCTGAATATTATCATTATTACGCCGAAAAACAATTCACCTATAACGGAATAAAACAAGATAATCGTAATGGTCTACTTTATAAAAACATGGGAGCGGATGGAATAAAAACTGGCCATACTGATGATGGAGGCTATGGTTTATCAGCATCCATAAAAAAAGGAGATAGAAGATTAATAGCAATAATAAATGGGCTAAAAACCCACAAAGAAAGGACAACTGCCGCTGAAAGAATAATGAATTATGGAATGATAAATTTTACTAGTATAAAACTAGCAGAAAAAAATCAAGTATTAGAAACTATTTCTGTAGGAAATGGAAAAGAAGAAATTATAGAATTAGTTTCTCCTAACGACGTATTATTGATACTACCTAAAAGCGAATCAAGAAGTATAAAAACTAGTTTGCATTATAAAACTCCTGCCCTTGCACCAATTAAAGCTGGAGAGCAATTAGGTGAGTTAGTAGTGGAAACCAGCAGATATGGTACGCAAACCTATCCTTTAGTGGCCAAAACTGAGGTAGAAAAAGCTGGACTTTTTGGAAGAGTAAAAAATAATATCATAAATATCTTTAAATAAGGTCATACAATATTATGAAAAAGAAATTTTGGCCACAAATTAATAAGGGTGCAACTGCATGTATTGTTGCACCTTCTTATGATGAAGCTGTCGTTAGTTTACAAGACGCTGCTAAGATAATTGAATATTACGACTTAAAGCCACTAATTTATCCAAATGCAATATTTTCAGGAAATCATACATTATATAATATCCCCCATCTTAGATTTGCAAATAGCGATGCAATAAGGGCGAACCAGCTTATTGATGCATTAAATAATCCTAATTGTGATTTAGTATGGTCATTTCGAGGTGGATATGGAGCAATACGACTATTACCATATTTAAACAAAGCTATAGAACCTCAAACTGTAAAACCTTTTATTGGATTTAGTGATTCTACAATTCTTCATAGTTATATTAATGATGTTTGGCACTGGCCTAGCATTCACTTTGGAATGCCAGGATCTTTGCCAAATGTTATGAAAAGAGAAGATACAAAAAAAAGTCTTCAAGATCTTATTTTTGGAGAAAAACAAGAAGCTATCTTTAAATTAGAATCTTTAAATGCAAATTTGTTACATTATTCTACAATCAATGGCATTACAGCCGGCGGAAATGTTATTTGTTTTGAGAAAATACTTGGAACTAAATACTCTCCTAATTTATCTAATAAAATTATTGTCTTTGAGGACGTTGGAGAACCTCCAAGAAAAATTGATGGGTTCTTGCAAAAACTTCAAATGACTGAAGGGTCAGAGGAAATTAAAGCAGTAATCTTTGCCACCTTCACTCCAGATGAAAATAAAGATATATTCGACAAAGTATTTAAAGATTTTGCAGATAATTCTAATATTCCAACATTTACATTAGTTCCTGATAATACTATTGGTCATGGAGACGTTAATAACGCCTTCCCTCTTGGAGCTGATGCAAGAATTATATCTAATGGAGATGTTTTTAAATTTAATATTCTTTCAGGTGTGGAGATGGTAAATCAAGAGGAATTATAGAAGCTACCTGCTATCTTTTTATAATAACAGCTCCGGTAGTTTCACGTCCATCCATACTGAAAACACTTCTTTTTTCATATGGAATATAAATTGATTTTTCAATTTGAAATTCTTTATCATTGAAATACTCTGGGTAACTATCTAAATCAAAGAAATTGAAGATATTTAACTCCAAACTTTCTTTTGTTTTTTTATCAATAATTTCTTCATCCATATATTTCCATTTCTCAGTAGTATAGCCAGGATATTTTTCTCCTCTTTTCTTAGCCTCCTCAAACACAGGAATAAATTTTTGAACTCCTGTATTATAAGGAGAGATGCATAATACATAAATCTTTCCCCCTGGCTTAAGAATTCTGTACATATCTTTTACTACTGCAAAAATTTGCTCTGGAGATAAAAAATGTAATACTCTAGATATAAGAATTGAATCAATACTTTCTGACTCAATATCTACTTCATTTGGATAAAAACCATGAATTATGTGCAAATGATCTATTAAATTAGGATAAGATTCTTGCATGATTCGAGAAAGTATTTTTAGATGCCTAATATCAAGATCATTTGCTATATAGTTTGTACATCCTCTTTTCAACGCTTCAACAGCAATGTTTCCATAAGCAGATCCTATCTCTAAATGCACCCCCTCTCCACTTGCCGCTCTAGAAATAAATTCTTCTGTAATTGAATAAATATTATTACACATGAACCCTTTTTTATTCATGGTAGGAATAACATTATCAACTTTGTGATGCAATAATGGGGGCAATGTAAGATTCTCAGAAAAGGCTTGCTTAACTAAAGTTTGAACTGATAATTTTTTCATATCCCCCTTAGAAAATCATTTTTACTAATTCTTTAGCAGTTAATTGATAATACGGACCTAACACAGGATATTTCCATTCTGGATATACTTCGGAAAGAGGAGTTATAGCCCATTGTCGATCTAATAGTAATGGATGAGGAATGGTTATTAGAGGATGATGCACTAATTTTTCTCCATAAGCTAAAATATCTATATCTATTTCTCTAGGCGCCCAACGCTCTGTGTTCTTTCTACCAATATCACGTTCTATCAACTTTATTGCACTTAATAATTCTTCAGGTGATAATTTGGTAGTCCCTCTAACTGCCATATTGAGATAATCTATATCCCATTCTCTTGGACTATTCTTCAATAATGCAGCTTTTGTTTGATGAACAGAAGACAAAGTTATATTGCTTATTGCTCCTTTTTTTTCTAGTTGAAAAATAGCAGATTCTAAATAACTTGAGCGATCCCCTAAATTACTTCCTAACCCTAGCACAACTTCGGTCTTCATGAATTCTCCATATAAAAATCACAATATTTATTTATAACACAATTTAAGCAATCCGGCTTTCTAGCTTTGCAAATATATCTTCCATGCAATATTAACCAATGATGAGCATGAACTTTCCATTCTTTAGGCACCACTTCATTTAATTCTTTCTCAACTAACTTGGGAGAAGAACCTTGCGCTATTCCCAGTCTTTTACTCACTCTAAACACATGAGTGTCCACTGCAATAAGAGGAAAATTATATGCGCAATTTAAAAAAACTCTTGCTGTTTTACTTCCCACCCCTGGAAGCTTCTCTAATGCTTCTACATTAGTTGGGATTACTCCATTATATTCAACAAGTAACATGCGAGACAAAGACATAATATTCTTTGCTTTTGAATTATAAAGACCTAAAGATTTTATATAACCCTTTATCCCCTCCAACCCTAAATTTAAAATATCTTCTGGAGACTTCGCTATTTTAAACAAATTAGATGTGGCTTTATTTACTCCAACATCTGTAGATTGAGCTGAAAGCACAATAGAAATCAAAAGAGTGAATTCATTATAATAGATAAGCTCTGTCTTAGGGTTAGGATCCTTTTTAGAAAGGCAAGAAAAAACCTTATCAATTTTATCTCTCATCATTCATCCAAATTAAATAACATATTAACACCGCCTTAATAAAAATTAATATATTGACACATAAATATTTATATGTATAAATCTATATCAATCTTATTTAGGTGAATTTTAAGTTATATAATTAGTGTTAATTTAACTTATAAAAGACTATCAAGTTTGCAAAACCTGTTCAAGAAGAAAAGTATAATTGCAATAATTGTTTATAGATAATATCTTGCGTCTACACACTTAAATACATATAATATGCAAGTAATTGCACAACTATGAAAAAATACTTTACTTATTTAACTGATTCTTAATATTTTTATTGTATAAAAGGATAGTTACACATAAGTTGTTTTTTTTAATAATAAGAATAATTTAAGGAAATATTATGTTATTAAAAGATATAGAATCTTATATTGAAAACAATATTGACAAATCAGAACACGATTTAATGTCCGATGTAAAATACGTATGTAAATCTTGCTCTCTAATTACTGAGTCCTTGCAAAAAGGTTGCGATGTAATGCAAATGCCTAATGGAGACATTATTATCACGGAGCTGAAAGCAGTTACTTTTCACTATACTTGGGACGCTAAAAAATCTGCTCTAGTTAGAAGCCAATCTGGTAACAAAATTAAAAAAGGCAAACCCAAAAAAGTTACTAATACCTACAAAGAAGAAGCCGTAAAAACTGAAGAATTAGCTTAGTTATTTAAGTAAACTTTAGGCTTGAGAGAAACTTATCTACCTCGTTCTGCAGCATCTCTGATTGTTTCAGCAAATCTTTTGCCGAAGAAGCCATTTGGCTTGAAGCCTCACCAGCATGATTAGAAGAATCAGCCACTTTTTCTACTCCTGAAGTAACAGAATTAGACATAACAGATACTTCAGAGATACTCTCAGCAATGTACGAACTGGCTTTATTTTGCTTCTCAACAGAAGATACTATCGAAGCTGAATTATGATTAATTGTTTTCACTGACTCAGTAATTTCCTGAATAGATGTAACTGCTTTATTTGTTGAAGATTGAATGCCTGATATCTGAAAGTTAATCTGCTCAGTAGCCTTAGAAGTTTGAGTAGCTAATGCCTTCACTTCATTAGCTACAACTGCAAAACCTTTTCCCATATCACCTGCTCTAGCAGCCTCAATAGTTGCATTTAAAGCCAAAAGATCTATTTGAGATGTTATACCATTAATAATATCAATAATACCACTCACTGCATTAGCTTTTGTTTCTAAATCAGCAACCATTGTGTTTACTTGATCTGCCTGCTCAACTACCTTACCTGCATATCCAAGAGAATTATTAACCTGAATAGTTATTTCATTCACCTCATTGGTAAATTCACTAGTGGCCTTGGATACTCCCTCCATACTAGTACTAGCCTTAACTGAAGTGGAGGATAACAATTCTGTTTCCTCTTGAGTACGAGCTGACAATTGCTTAAGCTCCAAAGCAGTAGCATCCATTTTCTTAACAGATAATGCCACAGTATCAACAATACCTTTTACACTAGTTTCAAATTGACGTGAAAATGTTAACATAGCATTATGTCTATCTTCTTCTGCTTTTTGAGCTTGTTGCTTAGCCTGCTCCTCAAGCTCTTCTTTTTTTATTCCAGTTAGACGAAACACCTCTAATGCCTTAGCTATATTTCCTATTTCATCTTCTCTTTTGATAAATGGCACTTCTTCAACTCGATTATCATTGGCAATAATATTCATTACCTCAATTAGCCTTGTAAGAGGCTTAAGCAAAGATGAATGAAGAAATGTCGATACTAGAATAATTATTATAACTAAAGCAGATACGAATAATACGGGCTTTATAGCAACTCCCCTTACCCATTCGTCTTTTTCTTTATTAGAGGTGCTAATAAATTCAATAAGCTGATCTCTCAACAACTTAGATGATACATCAACGCTATCAGAGGCTCTCTTAAGAGAATCAAGATCTTTAGAAAAATCCCCCTTTCCTAAAGAATCTACAAATAACTGAACTTTTTCTATAAAAACCGTAAAATCATTGTCTAAATTGATAATACTTTGCTTGATTTTTTTAGGAAGAACAGAGGTCATATCCTGAAAATTAATTTTCTCATTCTCCTTTAAAAGACCTGACAATTCTTTTTGTACAACTTTAATAATACTTTCTTTATCTGCATAGTCAGATATACCTGCCCATATTTTTTCCTGAATTAACAATCTATGATCATTCTTGTTAGAATATACTCTAGCAATATGTTCAGAATTCTGCACTTCTTTAATCAAGGAAATATAATCTTTTAAATGCATTGTATAAATAAAAATCACCATTAGCATTAATACTACTGATATACCCGCCGCCAAAAAGAATTTTGTCTGTAATCTCATGATTCATACCTTAATTAAATTATTTTTATAATTAACCTAATTTACAGACCATATCATCAAATCATTTATAATTAGTAAATATTATCAACAATTTATTTTAAAAACTCTAATTTACAGAGAAAATTACCTCCAACTCAAAAAGAAAGGTTCAAAACTATTCTCTTTATAATTAGATAATGATCCTCTATAATCAAACCAAATGAACCTACAACATAGAACACTAGACAACTATGCAAAAGCGAACAGTATATAAAACCATTGTAATAATAATGCTATTGGTAATTATAGCATTTCTTGGAAAATATGGATATAAGTCATATTATAATATAAAATTTAACTCTGCTATAAGCAAAGCAGCTAAAATAGCCCCTTCCATCTGGGATGATAAATATAGTAATTCGATTATAAAAGATAAATATAAGGTTGTAATAATCACTAATAACGGAGGTGAATTCAGCTATTCTGAATATTTTAAATATGCCGCTGAAAAAATGGGATGGGAAGTAAAAATATATTATAACCAAACGCTTGGAAATGAACCGGCAATTTTAGAGTTTGATCCAGATTTTATAATATTCTCTCAATTTTCTGAAACCACTCCAGATATAAACACTAAAATCATTGCTCATAAATCTAAAAAATATCTTCTCAGCTTTTCATCTATAGATGCTATTAGGAACCGCTTCAAATGGATATCTATAAGAGACCCTTACAAACCTACTAATAGTTTCAAGAAGTTAGTTTCCATGGTTGATGGAATACTCACTATTGCTCCAGAACTACACTTCTATCAGGAAATGTTTAACAAACTAAATAAACCATTTTATGGATTACAAATCTTACCACTGGTGCCTAAATTCAATAACGAGCCAACAGAACCAAAGAACTTAATGTGGCTTAGTGGCGGATGGGATAAATTTAGATCATCCGATAACTACAAACAGTTTATTAACTATTTAAGTGAAAATGTACCAATGAGAGTGTTTGGCCATTATAATTCTTCATCTTATTTAAAACCTCATATTTATGGAGGATATATTGCTCCAGGAATTGAGAATATATCTGCTATACGAAACAATGGAATCTATCTCCTTACTCATAGCGACCTTCATTTTAAAGGAGGAGAAACAAATATGAGAGGATTTGAAGCATCTGCTGCCAATGCTGTAGTAATTTCAGATAAACATCCTTTCATTGTAAAGAATTTTGGAGATAGCTTCTTATATTTTGATCACGACAAAGATGCAAAAACTATGTATAATCAAGTTAAATCTCATATAGATTGGATAAGGAGCAATCCAGAAAAAGCACAGATAAAAGCAGCAAAAGCTCATCAAATTTTTCTTGATAAATTCACTATCGAAAGAGACTTAATCAGAATTGCTAAAATGCATGAACACATTATAGTCGAAGAAAATAAATCTATGAATCTGTTATATCCTCTAGGATATTAATTAGGAAAGAATAAATGACCAAAAAATATAAAATACTTATTATAGTCATCACATTATTAACAATAGGTGGACTTGGAAAATATGGTTATAAACTTTATTTGGATTATAAATTAGACGTCGCTTTAGCAAAAGCAAGCAAGACACCTCCTGAATTTTGGGATAATAAATATAAAAACTCTATTATAAAAGATAAATATAGAGTTGTTATTATTACCAATAACGGTGGTGAACGTAGCTATGCTGATTATTTTAAATATTCAGCAGAAAGAAGAGGATGGGAAGTCGAAATATACTTTAATCAAACTTTAGGACATGAAGATGATATTCTAGCTTTTGACCCAGATTTTATTTTATTTTCTCCTTACGCCAACAATAGTGAACTAGACATGAGAATTTATGCACATAGATCTAAAAAATATGTTTTAGCATTATCACCTATTGAATTAATGGTTGGAGATAAATTAAAAAAATACAACCCATACATTCCATCTGATAAGTCTTTCAGAAAACTATTATCTTTCGCCCATGGAGTCTTAACTGCTTCAAAGGAGGTAGATTTTTATCAAGTTATTTTTGACAAAGCTAAAAAACCTTTCAATGGCTTACAAATACTTCCATTAGCTCCAAAACTTGATAACGAACCCGCCGAACCAAAGAGCCTAATGTGGATGAGTGGAGGATGGGATAAATTCCGATCATCTAAAACTTATAAAAAATTCATCAAAATGCTTGGAAATACAACTCCTTTAAAAGTATATGGTCATTATTACGCTGCATCATTTCTCCAGCCAGGAATATATGATGGATATATCCCCTCATCTCTAGACGTTTTTAATACTATTAGAAAACATGGTATATACTTGTTAAGTCACTCTCAACAACATATTAATGCAATAATTCCAACTCTTAGAGTTTTTGAAGCCACAGCAGCAAATGCTGTTATAATTTCAGATAAACATCCTTTTGTTATAGAGCATTTTGGCGACAGCATTTTATATTTTGATCAAAATGCTGATAGTATAAGCATGTATAACCAAGTTAAATCTCATATAGATTGGATAAAAAACAACCCAAAAGAAGCTAAGCTGAAAGCAGCGCAAGCTCATCAAATTTTTCTTGATAAATTCACTCTAGATCAAGATCTAGTGAGAATAGCTAGAATGCATGAATATGTCATAGCTCAAGAAAAAGAAATGAATCTTAAATATCCTCCTGCTTATTGAGAAGAAAAAAATCTTTGCATTCTTAAAAATGCATCTTTAACATCATAGTTACTATGCCCTATTCCTTCATAAATAACTATATCTTTTGGGTCTTTTGCTTCAAAAAATATCTTCTCTGAATGAGAGTGAGGAACCACCTTATCTGCAGTTCCATGAATTATAAATAACGGCTGGTTTATTTTTGCAATATTACTCAATACTTTAAAATTATCCTTAGTAAGATATTGAGCAAACATATATGGATAAATCTCACCCGCCCTATCAGCAATTGAAGTATAAGGAGTAATTAAAAACAAACCTTTGAAATTATATTTAACTGACATTTCTGTAGCAATTCCGCTACCTAAAGACTCTCCAATGATAATAGTATCTGAAAGATTATATCCCTTAGATTGTATATAAGATATGGCAGCCTCAGCGTCTAGATAAAGCCCTTTTTCTGTTGGAAAATCAGCACTTCTACCAAAACCTCTCCATGCTGGTATAATGAAGCCATACCCCATATCTGATAATTGCCTTAATTTATCTACTCTGTTCTCTAAATTGCCAGCGTTACCATGTAAGAAAATTATCATATCCTTATTATTATCTGGCTTTCTAAACCATGCTTGTAATTTTATATTGTCCTTAGTAACTAACGTTATTTCCTCTGCCTTATCTATTTTATAATAACCTAATTCATACTTTTGTTTCGCAGGGTGATACATCATATTACGCTGATTAATATATAACACAGCTAAAATAATCAAATATACCAACCCAATTAGCACTAATATTCTTTTCATGTTATAACTCCTCTTGAAACTTTGCTAAAAATTTCTTTATTACTTTTTTAACCATCTTAGCTGCCTGAGCTTCTGCAGAAACATTCTCTTTTGCCCAACCTTTAATCCATTCTTCTGCTAACATCCATAAGTTCTGATCTGGACAAAGAATTTTTCCAATTCCCTCCACCATAATCATACTCTTTTGTAAAAATAATAGCTGGAGCTGTGTTTCCATTTGAAAATCTTCAGTCACTTTAAAAAGCTTACCCAGCAATTTAGCAATTGATATATCTTGTGGAGACAAACTCATAATTGGCTCACCTATTGATCTACAACTTTGAGCAAAAAGCTCTGCACTATGCTCACTGCTTACATAACCAGCTTGATGATGAATCTTAGCAATTAATTCATAATCTTTATTTAAAAATCCATGTAAAATCTGAGCTACATAAATACGGTTGTTATAATCTAATCTGCCCATTATTCCAAAATCTAACAGAATGATTTGTCCTTGCTTATTAATCATAATATTCCCCTGGTGTAAATCAGCGTGGAAGAAACCATTAACAAAAGCCTGTGAGAAAAACATTACTGCAAAATTAGTAGCAAGCGTTTCTAAATCAATTTTAAACTCCAGTAATTTATCTCTTTCGTATATAGAAACAGCATCAACCCATTCCATAGTAAAAACTTTATTGCTTGTACGCAGCCAATTGACTTTAGGAATATGGACATATTCAAGCTTATTATTATCAGCTAATTCACTGGCTGCTGCTGCTTCAAAGCTTAAGTCTAGCTCAAATTTAAAACTATTCTCAATAGTTCCAACCACCTCAATAAGTTTTAACCTTTTATATTGAGGAAATATTTTATCTACAATTTTTGCTACAAAATAGAAAAAATGAACTTCTTTTAAAAGAACCTTATCTATATTAGGACGCCTAACTTTTACTGCTACAACCTCACCATCTAAAGTTATAGCTTTATGAACTTGAGCAATGGAAGCTGCTGCCACTGGAACTTCAGCAAATTCTTTATATAATTGGTCTATTTCTTGCCCAAATTCATTAACTATAATCTTTTTTACCTTAGCGAAAGAAAATGGTGGAAGCTGGTCTCTTAAATAATTAAATGACTCTGCCATTTTAGAACCAACCAAATCAGGACGAGTTGATAAAAATTGGCCCAACTTGATAAAAGCAGGACCTAATTCTTCTAAAGAAGAAGCTATGTTTTTACGATTCTTTAAGAAAATATATCCTATATAAATCAATCGCCAGAAATGTCTTAAAGTTTTATACATAACTATATTTTATATCCTGTATATAAAGCCACTACGCCATTAGTTAAATTTTGAAATTTGCTTAATTGAAAACCAATTTTCTCCATCATCCTAACAAATTCTTCTTGAGCTGGGAAAGTGCGAATACTTTCCACCAAATATTTATATGATTCACCATCATTAGCAATTAAATCGCCAATCTTAGGAATAATATTAAATGAGTAAAAATCATATATTTTAGCCATAGCATTATTGCTCACTCTAGCAAATTCTAAGCAGACAAATTTTCCACCTGGACTCAACACTCGATGCGCTTCCTGTAAAACTTTTCTAACATTAGTTACATTACGGATACCAAAAGCAATAGTATAATAATCAAAACTATTATCTTCAAAGGGTAAATCTTCAGCGTTACAACAAGAAAACTTAAGTCCTTTTGAGATATTCTCATCAAATAATTTATCTCTTCCTGTGTTTAGCATATCAAAATTGATGTCACATAGAGTTATATCAGGAGCATCACTCTTATTGTAATAGCGCTTAGCAATATCACCAGTGCCAGAAGCCATGTCTAATAGTGATTTATTTGGATTTAATTCTTCAATCAACTTAGATTTCCATAAACGATGGATCCCTAAACTCATCGCATCATTCATAATATCATATTTATGAGCGACTGATGAAAACACCTGCTCCACTAAGGGCTGCTTCTCATCTGAATCAACTTGCTTAAAGCCAAAATTAACTTTATTAGTCATGCTTTGCTCTATTTGTTTATTGAAGATAACAAAGAGTATACCAACATAGGGTATATAAGGAAATTTAAAATGATAGCAAAAGAAAAATAGTTTGTTTTTTGGTGGGGCTGGCGAGATTCGAACTCACGGCCTCAAGATTAGGAGTCCTGCGCTCTATCCTGCTGAGCTACAGCCCCGATACGATAAAACATACAGAATTAATATAAAAAAAGGCCTCTAAAATTAGAAGCCTTCTAAATTTTTATTTAAGCCTTCTTAGCTGCTGGAGGAGGAGCTAAAAATATCTTTTTTGCATCTTCCGCCTCACTATCCGTACGAGCAATATTCACATAGATAGTAGCAGATAAATCAGCATGTAATGCTATATTAACTTCATGAACCCCAACATATTTTATAGGTTTATCTAAAACCACATTGGAATATGAAATTTCTTGAGAAAATGTTTCTGATGCAATACTTGCAATATCTCTTGGTGAAACTGACCCAAATAATCTCCCGTCTTTACCTGCTTGACAAATGATGGTAATAAAATTCTTATCAATTATCGCATAAATTCCTTGAGCTTTATCTAAATCTTTAGCACTCTGAGCTTGGATCTTTGCTTTACGATCTAAAAAGAATTTTTGATTAGCATCAGTAGCTCTTAAAGCTTTTTTTCTAGGAATCAAAAAATTGCGTGCATAACCAGGCTTAACTGAAACTACCGCGCCCATTTCTCCTAAATGTTTAACTCTTTCTAATAAAATAACTTCCATTTCTTTCCTCTAACTTCAAGTCTTAAATTTATACATCAGAATATGGCAACATGGCCAAAACCCTAGCTGTTTTTATAGCTTGAACTAATTTTCTATGCTTAGACGCACAAACACCAGTAATTCTTCTTGGCAAAATTCTACCTCTAGCAGAAATAAATCTTTGCATTAATTTTGTATCTTTATAATCAATCTCAGGTGCTGCACTTCCTGTTAAAGGACACCCCTTATTAAAACGTCTAAAAAAAACTTTCTTTTTCATGTCCGGCGTAGATGCTTTCATCGATTATTCTCCCTTATCTACTTTAGCGTCTTCAACTACAGCATCTTCATTAGAAGAAGGTCTAGCTATAGGAGCAGATGGATTTTTACTAATTTTTTCAACTTTAACTGTTACATGCCTTAAAATATCTTCACTTAAAGCTAACTTTGCTTCCATTTCTTTAACAGCTCCATAAGGTGAATCTATAGCTAACATAGTATAATAGGCCTTATTAGACTTCTTAATAGGGTAAGCTAAATCTCTTAATCCCCATTGCTCTATTTTAACAATAGTCCCACCATTATCAGTTAAAATCTTGCTAAAATTAGCTGTGAATTTTTCTACATCGTTTAAAGACACTTCTTGTCTTGTAATAAATATTGTCTCGTAAAGAGGCATAGAGAAACACTCCAAATATTAATTCTAAAAAATAGACAATACATTTTTTAAAAAATTTTGCAAGCAAAGATTTACTATTCAAGTATTTTTTTTAATAGCAACTCTTATTCTATAGTGAACCCCATAATTTTATTGGTTTTAATAATAAAAAATAAAGTTACAATTGAAATAAAAATAGTTATAGAAAGAATAATTCCTATATTGTTGGAATGACCCTTGGTAAAAATATCCCACCACTTGAAGACCTATGGCTGTAAAAACAAGACGCATAATACCAATAATTGATGATGTCTTTGCTTTTACACGCTTTTTAAAGTTAATACATATAGGGTAAATCAACATAATTGGGATTATAGTTCCTATACTATAAAAAGCAAAAGACAAAGCTATTAATAATGGACTTTTAACATCCAATACCATCATTAATAAAAAAAACAACTAATCCTACAATAGATAAATAATAAGAATACATTAGCATCATATATTTTGATTTTAATATAGAAACATATCCAGATAAAAAAGACTCATTCTTAGAATTATCTAATTGATAATTTGGCACAAAAAATACAGTCATACACAAAACCACTAGCCCTAAAATTAAAAGAGCCATAAAATTTCCCTGTCAGTGATAATGTATAGTTATAACACTTCCAATAATGGGGCCACTGCTATAGAAACGCTAACCAACCCATTTAATAAGGCATATAAAAATAATTAGCTTACGACCATATCTGTCCGCTAATCCCCCGATAAAGAATAAACTCAAACAAAAACCTATTAAATTTATCGAAAGTAATCCTTCTACCAAGAAAGGGGATAAATTAAATTGAGCTTGTAATTCTGGAAAGCTGGGTGTGAATAAATCTATTTCCGCCCCACCTAAGATATCCATAAACATAATTGTTACCATAAGGCATGCAACTAGCAAATGTCCACTTCATAAACTTTACTCCTGGTTAATATAATAAGTTTTAAGCTCTTATTATCTTATAGAAAGAATATCTAGTATTCTCTGACTTGGAATAGCACCTTCACGTAGTATTTTTGTGTCCTCTGTTGTAAGATCTACAATTGTTGAAGCAATGCCAATTTCTGTTGCTCCTTTATCTATTACGATATCAATTTTATTATCAAATTCAGCCAGAACCTGATAAGCATCAACAGCACTTTGAGTGTTGCTAATATTAGCACTTGTTCCTACCAAAGGCCTGCCGACTGCCTGAAGAATTTTTAATGCCGGAATACTATTTGGCATTCTAATACCAACAGTTCCAATTGCTTGATTAACATTTTTAGCCAGATTGCTATGTATTTTTGTTTTTAGGACTATAGTAATAGGACCAGGAAATAATATAAGAGCTAGTTTCTTCGCCCTATCATCAAACTCAACTATTCTTTTTGCTTGATAAACATCCCCCACTAATACAGGCAGAGGTTTATCATTAGCCCTGCGCTTTACTTCATAAATTTTTTCAACAGCTTGAGGGTTACCAGCATCAGCAGCAAGTGCATATACTGTTTCTGTAGGGAATGCCACAACTCCACCATCATCAATAACTCTGACTATTTTTTTTAAGGCGTAATCATTTAATTCACGAATAACTTCTGCCATAAGATATATAAGTCCTCTAATTCACTACTATTTAAAAATTTTTTACTTGGGCTTCTGTTAGCACTTCATTAGCAATTTTAATTGCTAATGAAGGAAATCCACCATGTTCAATAATTCCACAAAAAGCATATTCAGGCTTTACTAAAGGAGCATATGCCACAAATATACCATGATTCCTAATTTTTTTCATCACATTTTCTTTACTTAAGTCATCATTCTTATACCTTTTAGAAATCACCTGACAAGTACCCGTTTTCCCAGCCATTGCTAAGTTAGGATCAATTATTCTATGTCGATAAGCAGTTCCACCTGGAGCATTAACAGCCATCTCCATCCCTTTTTGCACTATTTTCAATTCACTATCAAGTCCTAAAGAAGAAAATTCTTTGTTTTCCAAAGAATTAATAAAACTAGGGACCATTTGTTTCCCAGAAGCAATCCTAGTTACCATAGTTAAGATTTGTATTGGAGTGGCCTCCACATATCCCTGCCCTATTACCGTATTAATAGTGTCAGCTAAAGTCCAATTACTACCTATGACCATTTTTTTCCAATCTGCATCAGGAATAATCCCCTCCTGCTCTCTTGGTAATTCACCATTAAGTAATTGACTTCCATACCCCATCTGACGAGCAGTATCAGCTATAGGCTGAACACCTATTATTCTAGCAATATTCCAAAAATAAACATTGCATGACCCCGCGATGGCCTGATAGAGATTTATTTTACCATGCCCCGTACTTTTCCAACATCGAAAAACACGATCACCAACAACATGATACCCTGGGCAAGTAAAAGTAGTATCTGGATTGAAGCCTTGCTTTAATGCAGCAACTGCTGCATTAATTTTAAAACCAGATCCAGGAGGATAAGTAAGAGAGACCACTCTATTAATTAATGGCAATTCTGGATCATTAAGCAGTTTATTCCAATTTGAAGTAGAAATACCATTATTAAACAAATTAAGATTAAACTCCGGCTTAGAAACTGCAGCAATAATATCCCCACTAGAAATCTTAGATGCTAAAATTACTCCCGTTTGATCGCCTAATAGTTTATCAATCTTTCTCTGAAGATTAATATCCAGAGAAATCTTAATGTCTTTCCCCGGCGCGCTAGCTAGAGTTGAAACTTCTTTGATTATCTTTCCTCTAGCGTTTACTTCTATTTTTTGTACACCAGTTATACCTTGCAATAACTTTTCTTGAGTTTTTTCAACACCATTTTTTCCAATCTTTAAGTTTGGGTATAATGTCATTGAATGCTTTGTGATATCTTTATCTGAAGCACTACCTAAATACCCTATAATATGACTAGCTATACTTCCATATGGGTATAGCCTGCTAAAACCTGTTTTTATTGAAGCCCCTTGTAGATCATAAATATTAACTTCTAATGCAACAAGCTCTGTCCATGCAAGATTGTCTTTTATTAATAAAACCTCTCCCACAGACAGGCCGTTGATCCGATTAAATAATTCATCTTCATCTTCAACACCTAAATCTAAAATTTTTCCTATTGCTGTAACAACTTGATAATTTTTATTAGCGTCATTTATTCCAACTTTCTCAAAAACCAAAGAATAATTAGGCTCATTAGAAGCAAGTATAATATTATTTCTATCAAAAATTTTCCCTCTTGAAGCTGGTATAAGCTCAGATCTAATTCTGTTCTTGTCTGCTAATTTTGTAAATTATTTATTGCTGATAATTAGCAAATAAAACATTCTGCTAAACAAGCCAACAAGCAATGTTGACTTACAAGCTCCTAATACTAGAGACCTTCTAATAAATCTATCTTTCTGAGTGTGTTTCTTACTCATTCGACAAGGCCTTCAAGTTATTTAATTTAACCAGCCCCCAATGAACAGGAACGTATACAAAAACAGTAATTAACCACTGACTAAGAATAACACTGAGTTTATATGCGTGGATATCAATGCTAAAGTGAACTAACATCGATGGCATAAATAATATTACGCTTAAGAAAAAAATAAAACCAGCCCATATTACAATGAAGTTATAATTAATAATATAATGCCTCTGAGAGCTAACCATCACCTGGAATAACAACAAGCATATCGCACTTATTCCAACAGTATTATTCTCCATAATGTCTTTAAACAACCCTAATAATAACACTGCAATATAAGGCAAATTTTGAGGTTGATAAATAGACCAAAAATAAATTACCATCGGCGTAAAAAAAGGAATCAACATAGATATATTACTTATCTTATATGGAAAAATAGAAGCAAAAATACTGAGTAAAACTGTTATTACAGGAATGATTTCAAACTGTATATTAGAAAACAAGCGAGAAAACTTCTTGACAAATTTTTTAATCATTTATAATTCCATACATAACTACCTTAGAACTTAATATAGCCAACAATGACAATATAGATAATATCTTTTATACCAATAAACACCTATCTTTTCCACTCAATTATTAAAGGCACTGCTGCAAATAAAATAAAATTTTTCTATCCCTGAAACTGATGTATCATTTCTACCTAAAGTTAGGTCTTAAGTATCAAAGTATTATAATGACCATCCTAATAAAAGTTTATAAAAATCTAAATGATCGTCACCGAGAACTGCTTCATCTTGTGTTATCCCCATTAGAGGTGTAGCTTCTGTTATCCTCATAACCTAATATAAGCACTATTGCAAATAGACTTCAAATTTGAAATTACGACACCTTAAAAAAATTCATGACTCAACTCCTTTAACATAGGGTTACAAGTTATATTTAGAATGCCTTTATTTTCAATAAGCTACAAATTATTTGTCTGTGCCTGTAGAAATCTCATTTTTAAACAAGACTTAAGAGAAGATATTGAAACTTGAGATATTTTATTTTTATCTTTTAGAAAAAATCAATTTTCATAAAAATATCAGCCGTAAGATATTAAGCCTAGGTTGTTTTTATATTTTAATAAATATGTTGTCGCTATGCTTCAGATATGATAAAGAAGTTATATTTAAAACTTAAATGCACATAAATATATTTAGAAATTTATAAAGTGTACTATATTATAGTAATTATTTATTACATATTGAATGTCATTAGTAAACTATATAGTATTTTACGCTGATCTATTATAATGAATAACTTTCGCCAGGAGTATTATTATACTCCTTAATATAAATGTTAATGAGCTTGTGTCAGTGCGTATAAATATTAGTCCAATTTTAGCCCCATTAATTACAACGGTCTTATTTATATTAGGAAATGGATATTTAACAACTTTTATTTCCATAAAAATGAAAGATTTTGGACATAGTGAACAAACAATTGGAGTAGTGTCCTCTGCATATTATATTGGTTTAGTTGTAGGAGCTCTACAAATAACAAAGCTTATTGCAAGAATAGGGCATCTTAGAGTATTTACCATTTTTGTTGGCTTATTTAATGCTGTATGTTTACTCCATATACTTAGTGATAATGTTTACTTATGGTTTATATTAAGACTTATAGCTGGAGTTGCTCTATCTGGATTCTATATAACAGTAGAAAGTTGGCTTTTAAATTGCAGTTCTTGCTCTAAAAGAGGCACAACATTAGCATTATACATGGTTGCGCTTTCTTCTGCACAAGCTTTTAGTCAATTATTGCTTCAGAAATATAACGTTACTAGTTTACTACCATTTATTATTATAACTACTTTTGTTTCTCTTTCAATAATTCCTGTTGCCATGGTAAGAAATAGAAAAGCCCAAGATCATGAACCAGAATTGGTTAGCATGTCTATTTTAGCTAAAGTAGCTTCTTCTAGTATAGCTATTTGTATAGTGAGTGGATTATTTTTAAGTGTCATTTATAGTTTACTACCAGTATTTTTTAGTGAATTAACTGGGAGCCCTGAATATACATCATATTTAATGTTTATAACTCTTATAGGAGGAATGACATTGCAATATCCAATTGGCTTATTATCAGACAACTTTGATCGACGTAAAGTTATATTAGGTGTTAGTTTAATTATAGGAGGGTTATTTGTATTTACTGGGTTTATAGGACAGAATAACTTATCAATCACTAGTTTATTAGTAACATATTTCTTTGTAGGTGGAATGAGCTTTACTTTCTACCCAATAGCTTTGAGCATGGTTTATGATAATTTACGTAGTGCTAATGTAACATCAGTTAGTCAAAATTTATCTATTGTAGAAGGAATGGGCGCTATTACAGGTCCAATTCTTGCTTCTATATTTATATATTTCTTAGGTGACAAAGGCTTACCAATATATTTTTCTACAATTGCTATATGTTTAATAATCGTTCTAATGTATCGTATCTCTCAAAAAGAAAGAGTTAGTAATAATAATTTCATGATAGCTGTTCATACAACTCCAATGATAGCTGAGCTTGATCCAAGAAGCGATGAAGAAAACGAAAATCTATAGGACAAAACTCTCTCTAGAGAAAGGTATAAATTAGAATATTTAGTCTGATTTTTTTACACCATGTTACTAATTTATTCTTTCAGATAAACATTCTTTATCTACAAAGCAACCTTTATTGACAAAAGGCACTCAAGGAAAAATGAATACTCTTACAACTAATCTACTAGTACTCTAAAAACAACCAAAATTTAAACTGAATTCATATTTATATCACCCCCTTACTTAAAGGCTTTAAAAATATCAGTATTTTGTCTATTATAGACTAAAGATTAATGAAACCTTATTTTAGAATTAAACTATGTCATATTTGAAATTAATAAAAAGCTCGATTTGTTTAGGACTATCCATATTTTTTGCTACAGCTATATTAAGCTACAATGAAATGGACCCTTCCTTTAATAGAGCCACCAATGCTGACCCCACAAACTTTGCTGGAACCCCAGGCGCATATTTTTCTAGTTCTGTTCTTCAATTATTTGGTCTAGCAAGTTCTTTTATAGTTTTAATACCATTATGCTGGAGCTTCGTTTATTTTTATCATGAAAAAATCTCACTATGGTTTCTAAGAATATTATCAGTCCTAATTGTCTTAAACTCCGTATCTTTGAGTCTAAGTTTTTTTCATCTAACTACCGCCCATTTTAAATATACCGGAGGTGCTGTAGGGCTATTATGGCTAGAATTCCTTACATCATATTTTTCTAAAGAAATAATATTATTTTCAAGCATAACTATTTTTATAATAAGCCTATATTTTGCTATGGCTTTATCTAAAGAAAACTGGTTCTCAATATTTAGATTTATTACACAAATATTCTCTTATTGTTTTAAAGTAATTCTAAGAATAGGAAAAATTATTATTGCTAAGTTCAATAAAGCAAATAAAGAAGATCAACCATTTAAAACTAAAATATCTACTGCTATAAAAACTCCTTCTCAACCTAAAAAAGAAGAAATAATTACTCCACGAAAAGTTATGAATAATCCTATTGCTAATGGGTTTATTTTACCTTCATCAAATTTATTAAAAGATTTTCCAGTTAATACTGACAAGATCAATCAAAATAATTCTGCAATTAAAAAAAATAAAGGAGAATTATTACAAGTGTTATCAGATTTTGGGGTAAGAGGAGACGTAACTGGAGCTTCTTCTGGTCCAGTAGTAACTTTATATGAACTTGAGCCGGCAGCTGGAACTAAATCTTCTAGAATTATTGGATTATCTGATGATATTTCTCGTTCTATGGGATCAACATCTGCAAGAATTGCTGTTATTCCTGGACGCAATGCTATAGGAATTGAACTCCCTAACAAACAACGAGAAACTGTTTATTTAAAAGAATTACTAGAATCAACTGAGTATAAAAATAAGAATTATGAACTACCAATTATATTAGGAAAAGATATATCAGGGAATGTTATTGTTACCGATTTAGCTAGAATGCCTCATTTATTAGTGGCAGGAACTACTGGCTCTGGTAAATCTGTTGCGATAAACACCATGATTCTCTCTTTACTTTACGCTCTACCTCCCGACCAATGTAAATTTATAATGGTTGACCCTAAAATGCTAGAGCTTTCGGTTTACGATGGAATTCCTCACTTGCTAACCAATGTGGTTACCGAACCTGGAAAAGCTGTAGTCGCACTAAAATGGGTCGTAAAAGAAATGGAAAATCGTTATCGATTAATGTCTAATTTAAATGTTAGAAACATTCATAATTATAACGATAAAATTAAAGAAGCAATTAATAATGGTGAGATAATTCAACGCAAGGTTCAAACTGGATTCGACTCTGAAACTGGACAACCTAAAATAGAACAAGTTCCATTAGATATGAAAACATTACCTTTTATTGTGGTTATTGTTGACGAAATGGCAGATTTAATGTTAGTTGCAGGAAAAGATATTGAAACTTCCATTCAACGCTTAGCTCAAATGGCGAGGGCTGCAGGAATTCATCTTATTATGGCCACCCAACGTCCGTCCGTGGATGTTATCACCGGCGTTATAAAAGCTAATTTTCCAACTAGAATAAGCTTCCAAGTTACTTCTAAGATTGATAGTAGAACCATATTAGGAGAGCAAGGAGCAGAACAATTGCTTGGCAAAGGGGATATGCTTTTTATGGCTGGTGGAAGTAAAATCACACGTATTCATGGACCATTCATAGCTGACAATGAAGTGGAAAAGGTAGTATCATACCTTAAAACCCAAGGCACACCAGATTATATGACAGCTATCACTTCAGAAGATGAAACTAGCAACGACTATAATGAAAGGAACAAACAACCCCCTGATCAAGATGAATTATATCAAGAAGCCATAAGAATTATCCAACATGAAGGGAAGGCCTCAACTAGTTTTATACAACGCTGCCTTAAAATAGGCTATAATAGGGCAGCTAATATCATAGAACAAATGGAAAAAGATGGCTTGGTGAGCAAACCCAATCATACAGGAAAACGAGAAATATTGATATAGCTCAAGAGCGCATAAGCCTAACAATATTTGTAAAAATAAAGCATCCCAAGGATATCATAACAATTGTAGGGCCACTAGGTAAATCCAATCCGATAGCTAAGGAAATTCCACCTGCCACTGAAACACATCCTATTATTATCGAATATACAATCATTTGCAAAGGACTCCTGCTAATACTTAAAGAGCTAGCAGCAGGAATAATTAGCATTGCTGTAATTAACAACACCCCTACAATTTTAAAAGATATGGCTATAAATAAAGCTAAAATCAATGTGAAGCATAGTTTAATAAGTCTACTATTTCCCCCTTCAACTTGAAGCAATTCTTCACTCACGCAAAACAAAATTAATTTTGTCCAACTGAAATACATCCATAGTAATACAATACATATGCATATACTCAATAAGTAGATATCCTTTATATTAATCACCAAAATATCACCGAAGAGATAACCCATTAAATCCATTTTTAATTTACTATAAGAAGCTAAAATAATGGCTAAAGAAAGAGCTGAGTACGATAAGATCCCTAAAGTTGTATCGCTAGAATAACGAAATTTATTATGGTTAAAAACCAGCGCAAAAATAATGGCGATTAACGCCACTGCCAAGGACAAATTAATGTGAAATAAAATTCCAATAGTGACTCCCAATAATGCACTATGAGACAACGCATCACCGAAATAAGCCATATTTTTCCATAGAACAAAAGATCCTAAGATTCCAGCAATAATTGCTATTCCTATTCCACCTATGATTGCATTGATTAAAAAAGGTTCAAAAGATTCCATTTATTTAAAATTATCCGCATAAGAACGTTTGATAAATTTTTTACTTTGAGGCTCCATTACTTCATAACTATAGTTATTTGAATCAGCAAATTCTATCGCAGCTTGTTTAGTTGGAAATTTAATTTTTACTTCCTGAAGCATATCACTTGAAGAAGTCCAGCCCATAACAGGTTCAATTTTTTTATCTTCTTGTGATACAAACTCTAATAACCACTCTCTGTTATTTGCTACTCCTGACTGCATAGCAGTTTTTGTAGGTTTGTAAATACGCGCTTGCATAAAGTTTCTCCTCTCTTTATACTCAAGAATATATCCTTTATACCACATTTATGCAAGGGAATCTAAATATGAACAATAACAATAAAAAAATTACTGATTTAAGTTTTGAAGAAGCATTAGCCGAATTAGAGAAAATTGTAGCAAAGCTTGAAAGTGGAAAAGAAAGCCTAGAAACTGCCATTAATGATTATGAATATGGCAATGCTTTGCGTGAATATTGTGAAAAAAGACTTGAAGAGGCTAAGTTAAAAATTGAAAAAATTGTTAGAAAAGAAGATGGCTCTATTACCACAGAACCTCAAGAAATTGTTTAATATCCACAAATATTAGCTATTTTTTTATCTCCTTTGATATTATAGTAGAAGACTCGCCTCACCTAAAAAGCCTTTAGTTGAGAGTTTTAATACTAAAATATCAAGGAGATTATTATGATACAAGAAGAAAAACATAAAAACAATCCAACCTCTACAATCGAAGAAAAATCTCCAAGTCGACAAAGATCAGAATCCACCGCAGGGAACGACGGAACTCCCGTTCTTACTCCTGATCCTAATGGGGAACGAAGCCCTTCTCCAAATGGAGGATTTAGTGAACAAGAAACCCTAAATATTATTGAAGAAGAAAATAGAAGTGGATCAGAATCAGATGATAAAGGCGGAGAATCCGAGCACGAAGATGAAGCATTAAAGGGAAATGATAAAAAAGAAGGAACTGATCATAAAGATGGCGAAGAAAAATTAGACCACGGAGACGATGGCGGAGAGTCTGATCACGAAGGTGGAGACAAAGAATCAGGATTATATGATAAAAAAAAGGGGCCTGACCATGAAGATGACAGTGGAAACGGAAATACAGGAGGATCACCTCTTGGTGGAACTGGAACTGATGCTGGGTACCTTCTTGGAGGATTTGCGGCGCAATTAACGCCACCCAATGGACTACACATCCCACAAATAAAATTTCCAAATTTAGCTCAAATTACAGATCAAGTTACAGATAAGCTTCCAGATCCTGTAAAAAAACTTGTTGCCTGAGAGAATTGAATTTTCTCCAGAAATGCAGTTTGTAGGTGGTGTGGTTACTGGAAAAGCCATTAACCCAGCACTTCGTTATGCTAACGATCAACTTAGCGGAAACAATAAAGATAAATCTTTCTTAGATTATTACTTATGCAAAGGCTTTAGCATTTCAGGCACTATGGAAAGCTTTACTTCTGCTGTAGGAAAATCATATATAGCACATTATACAATAGATCTGGTAAAGTCACATTTAGAACCTAGCGCAGCAGATGCATTGACAGCAATAATGTCATATTGCAAAGTAGCATTTCCTATGACATTTGCAGCCGGCTTAGCAATTACTACCGCACCACCAGCAATTGAACTAGGAGTTAACTTAATAAATACAATGACTTCATTAGCAGGATTATCTTCTTCTAATGATGATGTAGATCTTTAACTAAACTTGTGGATATTATTTTTACATAAGATAATATTCACTTATAATTTTTTACTTTGAAAGCATAAATTTAAGATATATACTGTATTACAATAGGTTAATAAATATCAGTACAATCAATGAGCAGCATTACTAAAAATACACTTGCTAAAACCATTCTTTATGAAACAGGCATTCCTGTATCTATTGCTGAAGATATTGTGGATGATATTTTTACTAGCATAATAGATGGGTCTGCCAAAGATGATTCAGTGAAAATTGCTAATTTTGGCAGCTTTTCCGTAAAAAATAAAAAATCAAGAATGGGCAGAAACCTAAACACCCATGAAGATGTAATGATTAAACCTCGTAAAGTGGTAGGATTTCAAGCCTCCGCTAAATTAAAGCAGGCCATCAATGAAAGCTGAAAAAGCCTTACGAACCATCGGAGAAGTTTCTAAGATTTTATCCGTACCAAGTCATGTTATTAGATTCTGGGAAGAAAATTTCCCCCAATTAAAACCAGTAAAATATAACGGTCGCCGTTACTATTCTCAAAAAGATATAAACCTGCTCAAAAAAATAAAAGATCTTTTATATAATCAAGAATATTCAATAAAAGGCGCAGCTGTATATCTCAAATCTCCTATAAGCAAATTAGAGCTTCCTTCACTAGAAGAAACAATGGACAAACTTATAAAAGCAAGAGAAAAGCTTAACCAACTTCTGAACTAAGCTTTAGAATCCACTGCGTGGCTTAACTGCTTCTGGCTCTTTATTATCATTAAACCTACCCACATTGCTGAATAATTGCTGAGCGGTACTAATATCATTACCCTTAGTAGAAGTGTATTCAGAGACCAAACGTACTTTGTTAGCATCTTTCTCATTATACTTATAAACAGCATCTACCAAATTATTCTTGAATGTTATTGATATAATATTTTGCTCTATAACGGTGTCTGGTAAAAATGCAATAGTCTCTTTTTTGGTAGTAATGTAATACCAAGTTTCCTGACCAAAGTCTGAAACAACTGTGGGACTACCTAATAAATCTTCAACATCTTCTTTATTTTTAGCTTTTTCTAGGGATTGAATCTCGCCTTCTTTAAATAAATGACCAGAAACATGAATTGTTTTAATACAAGAGCTACAACAAAAAGTTAAAAAAATTAGGAAAAATATTCTTATCATGATTGAGTATTTACAATTTTAGACTAGATTTCATTTGAAAAGTATATTATAGAGTATTATATCGCAAGCACAATTATTTTATTTACAGTAAATAATTTAAATTATTTCAATTTACAAGAAATTATGTTAAGTTGTGCAGTTATAGAAATAGATGCAAAATAAATAGGTTAAAAGAAAATGGCAGTACCAAAGAAGAAAATATCAAAATCTAAAAGAGACCAACGTCGCTCTCACCACGCTTTAAAGTCAGCTAACATTACTGTAGATCCAACAACTGGTGAATTCAAACTATCTCATCATATCTCATTAAAAGATGGATATTATAAAGGTCGTCAAGTGATAACTCCTAAGGTTAAAAACACTGAAGCTGAGACAGAATAACTCATTAAAGATATATGGGTTGAGGGGTCGAGATCGTTATGAATAGTAAGAAAATTATAGTGGCACTGGATGCAATGGGAGGAGATTATGCTCCTTTATCTGTGATTGAAGGTGCTAATATTGCTCTTATTAATCAACGGACGAAAGATCCAAATATCTCAATCGAATATCATATTTTTGGTAACAAAGAAACTTTAGATCCCATCCTTAATAAGTACCAAGAGCTTAAAGCTGCCTCTTTAATTACTCATTCTGAAAATAAAATAGCTTCTGATGATAAACCTTCTTATGCTATGCGTAATAGTAAAAACACTAGCATGGGAATGGCAATTACAGCTGTAAAACAACAACAGGCTCACGCAATAGTGTCTTCAGGAAATACTGGAGCATTAATGGCCGTTGCAAAATTGTCTCTTCGTACATTACCTGGAATTGATAGGCCTGCTATAATTGGATTACTCCCGACAGACACCCATAAAATAGTATCTTTAGATCTAGGCGCAAATGCTGAATGCGAACCATCTAATTTAGTACAATTTGCTATAATGGGAGATGCTTTTGCAAAAGTGATCCTTGGAAAAACCAAACCTAGTATTGGCTTGCTTAACATAGGATCAGAAGAAATCAAAGGCAATGAAACCATTAAAACTGCAGCACAAAACTTGCATAACCAAGACTGTTTGAATTTTACTGGCTATATAGAAGCTGATGATATTACCAGAGGTGTTGTTGATGTGGTGGTGGCAGATGGATTCTCAGGGAATATCGCCATAAAAATGGCTGAAGGCACAGCTTATATGTGTAAAACACTCATGGAAAACGCGTTCAAAAGCAGCTTTATATCTAAAATTGGTTATTTACTATCTAAAAAAGCCCTTAAATCCACTTTTAAGAGAATTGACGGAAGATATTATAATGGAGCTATGCTAGTGGGGTTAAATGGAATAGTGGTAAAAAGCCATGGAGGAGCTGATCCTATTGCTTTTGCTAATGCAATTGGTGTGGCGGTGGAATTAAGCGCAAATAATATTAACAAAAAAATTATCCAAGAAATTGATATTGTTCAGCAGCATCTTTCTCGCTCTAAATCTTACCCTATATAAAAATTATATTTAGTAAGCAATGTAGATTGCTATAGATAGAGGCAATATTGATAAAAAATAAATTAGACTCTAATCTAAATAAAAAATGTACCCCCCTAGTATCTTCTTGGTTTAATACATTACTTGGACCAATGCTAGCCATCGCAGATAAAAAAAAGTTATATCTATTAGAATTTTCTGAACGTCGTAACTTAGAGCAAAGAGTTGAAGCGTTAAAAACAAAACTTCAAGCAAATATTATTTCCGATTGCTGCCCTCCTATAGAATCTATCGAGATTGAAATAGAAGCTTATCTTGCAGGCAAGTTAAAAACATTTAATACCCCTTTTTCTACCACAGGCACTCTTTTCCAGAAAACATCCTGGGAAGCATTAATGAAAATTCCCTATGGAGAAACAAAAAGCTACTTAGAGCAAGCTAATATGATTAATCGTCCTTCAGCACATAGGGCAGTTGCTAACGCTAATGGATCTAATAACTTAGCAATTATTATTCCCTGTCATCGCATACTTAGGAATGATGGAAATCTTGGCGGTTATGCTGGGGGGATAAATAGAAAAAAATGGCTAATTGAACATGAAAAGAAGAATAAAAATACAATAGTTTCTTGATTTATAGACGCCTAACTTTATCCTAATACTTTACAAAAGATAAACTCTACTATAGATTACTTATGTGATTTAATTAATATATCGGAATTTCTATGGCACAAAAACCAAAATTAATTGATACTTTAGATTTACATAAAAACAGACCACTTTCTCCACATTTATCTATATACAAAATGCAGCTTACCTCCGCTCTTTCAATATTACATAGAATTACAGGGGCCTATCTATATATTGGCCTAGCCGTGTTCACCTGGGTGGTTTTTGCCACCGTTTATTTCCCATATATGATTATAGAAATTGGTGAATATATTTATAGCAACATTCTGATAGCTGGACTATTTAAATTTATGCTTCTTGGTTGGACATTCTCTCTTTTTTATCATCAACTGAATGGAATAAGGCATTTATTTTGGGATGCAGGAAAAGGTTTCGAATTAAAAACCACCTATTTTTCTGGTAAAATGGTCCTAGGATTGTCAGTTTTACTAACCATTGTGTGTTGGTTTATGGTATGTAGCTACACGTCACCTGTTGACATCATAGGGGTAAAATAAATATGAATAGTAATAATTTTCAATCTCCATTATCTAAAGCAAAAGGCTTAGGAGCTTCTAGAACAGGAACAATAAGTTGGTGGGCCCAAAGAGTGTCTGCTGTCGCCTTAATACCTCTAGTAATATGGTTCGCATATTTCATGATTAAAGCAGCAGAATATCAAGAATTAGAAGTGATTACTTCATTATTTACTTCTCCATTTTCTACATTGCTTCTATCTCTATTTATAGGAGTGGGTTTATATCATGGAAATTTAGGAATGAAGGAAATCATTGAAGATTATGTCCATTGTCATGTTATAAAAACAAGTTTAATCTTGTTTCTTAAATTCTTCAGTTTTGTAACTGCTATTTCTGGAATCTGCGCTATACTCGCTATTCACTTATCAACATTTAGCTTTAATTAAAAGAGACACTCATGGTATCAAATAGTTATAAAATAATTGATCACTACTATGATGTAGTGGTAGTAGGAGCAGGAGGAGCAGGATTGCGTGCTGCTTTTGGTATGGCAGAAGCAGGGCTTAATACTGCTTGTATTTCTAAAGTATTCCCTACTCGTAGCCATACAGTGGCAGCTCAAGGTGGAATGAGTGCTGCTCTTGCTAATATGGGAGAAGATGATTGGCGTTGGCATATGTATGACACCATCAAAGGATCAGACTGGCTTGGCGATCAAGATGCTATTGAATATATGTGTAAAAATGCTGCCCAAGCTGTGATAGAACTTGAGCATTATGGAGTTCCATTTTCCCGTACAGCTGAAGGAAAAATATATCAACGTCCATTTGGCGGAATGACTACTCACTATGGAGAAGGAAAAGCAGCACAACGAACTTGTGCAGCTGCAGATAGAACCGGCCATGCAATCTTACATACTCTATATCAACAAGCTTTAAAGCATCAAGCAAAGTTCTTTATTGAATATATAGCTTTAGATTTGATTATGGATAGTGACGGAGAATGCGTTGGAGTAATGGCATGGAATTTAGATGATGGAACCATTCATCGTTTCAGAGCTCACAAAGTTGTCTTGGCTACCGGTGGATATGGAAGAGCTTACTTCTCTTGTACCTCTGCCCATACTTGCACTGGTGATGGAAATGCAATGGCCCTACGTGCAGGACTTCCAGTTCAAGACATGGAATTTGTTCAATTTCATCCCACAGGAATTTATGGAGCTGGATGCCTAATAACTGAAGGATGTAGAGGCGAAGGAGGCTATTTACTTAACAGTAAAGGTGAAAGATTTATGGAGAGATATGCTCCATCTGCAAAAGATTTAGCATCCCGAGATGTTGTATCCAGAGCAATGACCATTGAAATTAGAGAAGGACGAGGCTGCGGTCCAAAGAAAGATCATATCCACTTAAATTTAAGCCATTTAGACCCAGAAGTGCTTCATGAAAGACTTCCTGGAATTTCTGAAACAGCAAAAATATTTGCCGGAGTTGATGTAACCAAGGCTCCTATTCCAGTTATACCTACAGTTCATTATAATATGGGAGGTGTGGCAACTAATTATCATACTGAAGTAGTTACTATAAAAGATGGAAATCCTGATCACGTTGTTCCTGGTCTTATGTCAATTGGTGAAGGTGCATGCGTTTCTGTTCATGGAGCAAACCGCTTAGGATCAAATTCATTATTAGATTTAGTAGTATTTGGTAGAGCAGCCGCACTTAGAGCTGCGGACACTATAAAACCTGGCATGCCTCATAAAGCACTTCCAGAAAACGCTGGAGAAGAAGCTATTGCAAGATTAGACAAAGTGCGCTTTTCTAAAGGTAAGTTATCTACTGCACATATTCGTGATGATATGCAGCATGTGATGCAGAATCATGCAGCAGTGTTTAGAACTGAAGAAAGTTTAGCTGAAGGTGTAAAGCTAATCGATAAAGTATTTAAAAGCGCAGATGATATTGGCATTAGCGACAGAGGAATGGTTTGGAACAGCGACTTAGTTGAAGCTTTAGAATTACAGAATTTATTAGACCAAGCTGTAGTAACCATGCATTGCGCACATAATCGTAAAGAAAGCCGTGGGGCACATGCTAGAGAAGATTTCTCAGAACGTGATGATAAAAAATGGATGAAACATACAGTTTCTTGGATAGATAGTAAAGGTAAAGTAAAAATTGATTACCGTCCCGTTCATCAATACACCTTAACAGATGAAGTAAAAGTAGTACCACCAAAAAAGAGGGTATATTAAAATGGTTGAATTAAGATTGCCTCCAAACTCAAGAATTGATAAGAAAAGCGGAAAAACTTATAAAGCTAGTAAAAACGCAAAAAAAACTAAAATCTTTAATATTTATCGCTTTAATCCAGAGGATGGACAAAAACCTAGAATAGACAACTTCGAAGTGGACCTGGACAATTGTTCAATGGTATTGGATGCTTTAATAAAAGCAAAATCGGAACATGATGCTAGTCTAACTTTCCGCCGCTCATGCCGCGAAGGAATTTGTGGTAGTTGTGCAATGAATATTGATGGAACGAATACTTTAGCCTGTATTAAAGAAATTTGTGATGATAAAAAAGAGGTTAATATTTATCCCCTTCCCCATATGGCGGTTATAAAAGATTTGGTTGTGGATATGAATCATTTCTATGCCCAATATGAATCAATTGAGCCATGGATGAAGAATGATACCCCTCCCCCTGATACTTCAGAAAGATTACAATCCCCAGTGGAAAGAGAAAAGCTAGACGGATTATATGAATGCGTATTATGCGCTTGTTGTAGTACAAGTTGTCCAAGCTACTGGTGGAATGGAGATAAATATTTAGGACCTGCATCATTGCTTCAAGCTAATCGTTGGCTACAAGATAGCAGAGATGATGCAAAAGGAGAACGCTTAGATGCATTAGAAGACGCATTTAAATTATATCGCTGTCATACAATTATGAACTGTACTAAAACTTGCCCTAAGGGCCTAAACCCTGCCAAAGCTATTGGTGAAATCAAACAAATGATGTTGGAAAGAAAATTATGACTATAGAAGTAAAAATCAAACAATTAGCTCATGGTAAAAACATGAAATTGCCTCATTATGCAACTTCTCATAGTGCTGGAATGGATCTAATGGCCGCTATTGATGGGGATATTACCTTGAAAGTAAATCAACGTGTGTTAGTTCCCACTGGAATATCTATTGCATTACCTGACGGATACGAAGCTCAAATTAGGCCAAGGTCTGGACTAGCGTTTAAAAATGGAATCACTGTTTTAAATACACCAGGAACAATTGATGCTGATTATCGTGGAGAAATTGGAGTGGTTTTAATTAATCTGGGAGATAAAGATTTTGTTATTTCTAGAGAAATGAGAATTGCTCAGATGATTATTGCACCATATATTCAAGCAAAATTCAATGAAGTTGAAGATTTAGATAATACAACAAGAGGAAAAGGTGGCTTTGGATCAACCGGAGTTTAATCCAAAAACAAAATTATATTTAGGGCTTAAGGATATATTGATACCTAACTTCAATACGAATCAATAATTTATGAAATATAAAGTCGGCACACGCGATAGCAAATTGGCGCTAACCCAAACAGAATTAGTTTGCGAATCATTAATTAAGAGCAATCCTGATTTATCTTATAATCAATTCGAAATTGTAAAAATAAAAACAATTGGTGATAAGATTCTAAATAAAAGTCTCTCTGAAATAGGGGGGAAAAATTTATTTATCAAAGAAATTGAAGAGGCCTTATTAGATAACAGAATAGATTTTGCTGTACATTCTTTAAAGGACATGACTGCTAATCTTCACCCAAAAGCAACTATTGCCACTTGCTTAAAAAGAGAAGACCCTCGTGATGCTTTTATATCTCATAATTACAAGACTTTAGATGAACTCCCTAAAGGATCTACCGTGGGAACATCTTCTATACGCAGAGCATCCATAACTTTACATTATAGACCGGATTTAAAAATCGTACCATTTAGAGGCAATATCTTAACTAGAATAGAAAAATTAAAACAAAACCAGGTGGACGCCACATTCTTAGCAATGGCTGGAATAAGAAGATTAAACATTGAAGAATCTCTATATTCTCCTTTACAAATTAAAGAGTTTCTACCAGCTATTTCTCAAGGAATAATTGGAGTGGAGTGCAGAAAAAACGATAAAAATATTTACAAGCTTCTTCGCAGCATTAATCATCCTGAAACAGAAATTTGTACAACAGCAGAAAGAGCATTCTTAGAATGCCTTGAAGCTGACTGTTCAGTACCTATAGCCGCTTATGCCACTCTAAAGGATGATCAAATAAGCCTCGATTGTTTAGTTATTAACTCCAAAGGAAAAATATTTCGCGACAAAGCAAGAGGTTCTACTAAAGATGCCCATAAAATAGGACATGAAATGGGCATTAAACTTAAACCATTTCTAATATCATGAAAATCCTTATTACAAGGCCCATCGATGAAGCAATTATATTAGCTAAAGAGTTAACTAATTTTGGACACCATCCTGTTATTAATCCTTTACTTGAAATTG
Source organism: Rickettsiales bacterium (assembly GCA_025210695.1). Classification (NCBI taxonomy): domain Bacteria; kingdom Pseudomonadati; phylum Pseudomonadota; class Alphaproteobacteria; order Rickettsiales; species Rickettsiales bacterium. The sequence goes on along the minus strand of JAOARE010000036.1, from coordinate 32,948 downwards.
AATTATTTCAGAACATAAACTTTAAGAATTTTGATAAATATGAAGCTATTATAATTACTAGCAAAAATGCTATTAAAGCAATCGTAAATGCAGATAAAAAATTAAAACTATTTGTAATTGGTGAACACAGCACTGAATTTGCAAGGTCTTTGGGATTTATAAATAGTATTTACGCAGGAGCCAATATTGAAGAATTAAAAAATTTCATTCAACCATATAGTAATTTATTATATTTATCTGGGGTAGATATTAGCGATGACTTAAGCTCTTTAAATAAAAAGATTACTAGGTTGGAAGTATATAAAGCAAAAATAATTGAATCTGCTTCTAATGAGTTTATTAAATTTATTCAATCAGATAATTTAAAATTATGTCTCTTTTTCTCCAAAAGAACAGCTCAAATATTCTTAAACCACATTAAAAAATACAAATTAGAATCATATTGTGATAGAATAATTTCATTATCCTTAAGTGATAATATTAATAATAGCTTGAAAGGTCTTAATCTACATTCTTATTATGTATCAAAAGATCCGTCTCTCAAGAGTATAATGAACTCAATAGACAAAATATGCAAATGACTGATAAACAAAGTAAAGTAAAAACAAAATCTCCTAATCGTAAATTATGGCTAGTATCCATAATGTTGATATTAGGGATAGGAATTCTTGTGGCGCTTTACATTAATTTTCAACTTACCTATAAAGTTGATGACATTAATCAAAAAATTTCTAAATTAGGATCTAATCAAAAAAGAATTTCTGAGCTCTCTAAAACCTCAGCCCCAATAAAAAAAGATATTGCAAGCACAAAAGAAACAATAAGCACTAAACCTAAAGAAGAAGGAACTCTATCGGATCCATATCTAGCGCTATATGACTTCATCCACAACTTCTACAAAGTAAAATCCAGCGCTGAAAAAGGAAATGATTTTACACCTCAATTATTAGTTTTAAAAAGCTATATAATTCACTCTGATGAATTAAAACAGCGTCTTGATAAGTTAATTGATTTAGCCCCACATAATAAACCAGTGAATTACTTCAAAGCAGCTTTTAAGGATATAGTCATAACTTTATATCAACAACCTAATAACTCTAATTTTCTTGATATACATCATTATGTTTTTATTAGGCCTATAGGGGAAAGAGCTATAGAAAATGGTGGATTAGATAAACAAGTTGTTTTAATTGAACAAGCATTAATGGAAAATGACCTACAAAAAGCTGAAAACCACCTAAACGATCTTCCTAAAGATATAAAATCTTTAAATCAATTTAAATTAAATATAAAGAATCAATTAATTATTCATGATGAATTGATTAAAGTAGAAGAAATATTATTAAACAAACAAAATAAAAATATGGTGAGCAAATAAATGCGTATAATACTTTTTACCTTATGCTTATTAGTACTATTAAGCTCTATATGGATATCACTGGGCAATGAAAGTAATATTATTATCGAATGGCTTGGATATCACGTGGAAATATCTACAATATTTGCTACAATATTCTTACTTATTACCCTCATAATATTATTCTTAATAATTTACTTTCTTATTTTTCTAAAAAACATCCCTAGCTCTTTAAGAAAACATTACTATGAAAAACAAAATCATGACAATTTATTATTACTTCTAGACTGCTTCTCTTCACTACATAGCGAAGACTTAACTTTAGTAAAAAAGAATATCAAAAAACTTCATGCCAATAAAAATCATTCACAAATACAAGAATTAAACCCTATTGTATCTTTGCTTATAACAAAATTCTATGAACTAACTAATAGCGATAACTTAGAAGAATCATATCAAAAGTTAATTCAATATCAATCCTATAAACTTATTGGATTAAAAGGACTTATAGCTCTAAGAATACAAAAGAAATGCTATCATGAAGCGTTAGCTTATGCTGAGAAAGCTTTTTTAATTAATCCTAAATCTTCTTGGTTATTAAGTTATTTGATAGAAATTTACACAGCATTAGACCTCTATGAAAAAGCAGAATATATTATACATGAATATTTTAGATATAAGTTTGTTAATAAAAAAGATTACAAAGCTATGTTAACTAAAAATCTTCTAGAGCATGCAAATTATTTGATTGCTAATTTACAAAAAGATAAAGCTATATCCCTATTAGAAAAAGCTTTAAAACTACAACCTTCTTATTATGAAGCAGTAGCTACTCTAGCAAGGCTTTATTCTCAAAATAACGATAAGAAATTAGCCTATAAAATAATACAAAAAGCATGGATAAACCTACCATCTATAATGCTGGCACATTTAATAGTAAATATATCTCAAGATGAAACAATAAATAAAAAAGTTCAATTGCTAGAAAATCTAATTGATAAAAAACCAGATGCAAAAGAAGGCTATATCGTGCTAGCCGAACTTTATATAAAAGAAGATATGCTTGCTCAAGGCAGAGCTGTGATGGATCAATTACTAGCCCTACATGCCCCTGATTCTGAAACCTGCAAATTAATGGCCTTAATCGAAGCCAAAGCACATAATAACCATTCTATAATTATTAATTGGCTACATAGACTATGAATCACATATTAGGATATAATTTTATAAATCCAATTTTTCTTAAACATGCCTTAACTCATCCAAGCTTATGCGCGCATAACAAATCAAATTTAACAAGTTATGAGCGTCTAGAGTTTCTAGGTGACTCTGCATTAAGTTTAGTTATATCTGAGTTTCTTATAAATAAATTTCCTGAAGAAGACGAAGGAAGTCTAGCAAAGAGAAGATCATATCTGGTATCTGGAGAAATACTGACACAAATTGCTCTTAAGTTAAACCTAGGCAAGATGATAATAATGACATACGCCGAAGATAAATCTGGAGGGCGTAGAAATTCTCATAACCTTGAAAACGTATTAGAGGCTATTCTAGGAGCAATTTATTTAGATGGAGGGTTAGATTCCGTAAAACCAATTATATTTAACTTATGGCATGACATCCTTGATAAAATGGTAGAAGTTCCTATTGACCCTAAAAGTAAACTACAAGAAGAGTTACAAAAATTAGGACTCCCCCTTCCTAAATATGAACTAATCAGCTCTACGGGCCCTGAACATAAACTTACTTTTAGAGTCAAGTTAAAAATACCAGGATTCAAGGAATGTATTGGAAAAGGAAACTCAAAGAAACAAGCAGAAAAAGAAGCCGCATCACTATTATTATTACAAATGGAAAAACAAGCATGCAAAAAGCAGCCTTTATAGCAATTTGTGGATCTCCTAATGTTGGAAAATCGACTATTTTAAATCAAATAATTGGAACTAAATTGTCAATTGTCAGCCCTAAAGTTCAAACCACTAGAACCACCCTTAAAGCTATTTATAACCAGGGAGATAGTCAGTTAGTTTTTGTCGATACGCCTGGAATATTCACTCCCACTAAAAAGCTTGAAACAGCAATCGTTAAAACTGCTTGGTCAGGACTTGATGGAATAGATATGGTTTTATTGGTAATAGATGCAGTCAGAGGAATATGCTCTGATACTGATAAAATTATTAGTGAATTTATTAAGTTAAAAATAAAACCAATTCTATTAATCAACAAGAAAGACATGGTCACTACTGAAAAATTAAATAGACTAACTGAACAATATAGCAATAGTAGAAATTTTGAGAAGGTATTAACAGTTTCAGCTCTAAAAAACGATGGAATAAATCATCTATTACAATACTTAATTTCTAAGTCTCCTAATTCTAAATGGTATTTTCCTAAAGAACAAATGACAACCTCTCCTCTAAGGGTTGTTGCCTCAGAAATCACTCGTGAAAAATTATTTCTTAATTTGTCTGATGAGCTTCCTTACAACTTAACTGTAGAAACAGAATCTTGGGAAAGACAAAAGGATGGAAGCATTAAAGTAAATCAAGTTATTTTTGTAACAAAAAACTCACATAAACAAATAGTCTTAGGTTGTAAAGGTCAAATGATAAAAAAAATAGGTATACTTGCCAGAGAAGAAATAGGACAATTGACCGATTGCAAGATCCACTTATTTTTGTTTGTAAAAGTACGAGATAATTGGTTCTCTGATCCAGAGAGATATAAATATTTAGAGATGCAACAGCCAGAGAAAAAAAAGAACAAATAAAATTCATTCCTTGATTTATTCGGGATGATATTTATAATGTTTGACTATCCTTACAAACTAAAATAATGAGATACTATGCGTTTTTCTACTACTTTATCATTATATGTGGTACGCAATTTGTTATTAAATTTATTTTATGTATTTTTAGCCTTCTGCTTTATCAGCTTTATTCTTGATTTATTAGAACTAATTCGTAAAGTACAAGGAAAAGAAATTTTAATTCTACAGATGTTAAAAATAGCATTTTATAAAGTGCCTTTTTTAATTTTTTCATTTCTTCCTTTTATTTTTCTATTTGGATCAATCCTTACTTTCACCAAATTAAATAATAACTTTGAAATTGCGGCTGCAAAATCCGCAGGCATTTCTATTTGGTCTCTATGCATCCCAATTATTGGAACAACTTTAATACTCAGCCTTCTAATATTATGGGTACTTCACCCTATTTCAGCAATTTTTCTAGATAAAAACAGAATTCTTGAAAATCGATACTTTGATTATAAATCAAACCGAGTATCTCTCCATTCAAATGGTATATGGCTATATGACCAAACTCCTAATCCAGAAAATGAAAAATTTATAACTGCAAAAAATGTAATAGAACATGGAACCTCTTTATCAAATGCATCTCTATATTACGCTGGTAAGAATCATGACTTCACCAATAATTATAAAGCCGATATTATATCTATTGAGGACGGATTATTAATATTAAAAAATGTAACAAAATACTCTCCTGGTTTAGAATTAGAGCAATTAAAGCAAGTTATTTTACCTACTAGCTTGGCAATTAATCAAATCCAAGAAAGCATTGCCAACCCTGAAATTATACCATTCTGGGATCTAAGTAATTTTATCTCTCAGGTTAAACAATCAGGTTTCTCGACTCTAAAACATGAATTATATTATAAATCATTAATAGCAAGCCCCATATTATACGTATCTTTAGTATTAATTGCTCTATCTTGTTCTATTAACTTACCTCGCAGTGGTAAACTTGGAATAGTATTTATTGTTGCAAGCATCATAGCTATATTTATTTATTTCTTTGAGAAAATGGTTAATGTTATGGCACTAACTTCCGTATTACCAATAAACATTGCTGTACTTGCCCCAAGTATAGCATATTTATTACTAAGTAGTGCTGCATTAATTCATTATGAAGAAGAGTAAATATGAAAAAAATAAGTATATTTCTAGCTTTATTTACCTTAATTATCGATCAAATCACAAAACATTTGGCCGTAACCAACTTTGTTGAGTATATTTCTGTTACCAAAGTTACTGAGTTCTTCAATTTAGTACTAGTCTATAATAGAGGAATTAGTTTTGGTTTGTTCAACCAAAGCAACTATAGCAACTACATATTTCTATGTCTCTCTATAATTATAATTTGCTTTTTATTGAAATGGCTTATAGATTCTGTTATGTTAGCAGAAAGTCTTGCTTTGGGGATTACTATAGGTGGAGCGATTGGCAACGTAGTTGATCGTATTTTTCGTCCTGGAGTAGTAGATTTTATACAGTTACATTGGAATGAATATTATTGGCCAAATTTTAATATTGCAGATAGCGCAATATGTTTAGGTGTGGCTATACTGATAGTTTCAAGCATAGATATAAAAAGAGACTGAATATGAATAAGATTATATATTTAATATTATTAATATTAATTACTTCTTGTACTAATTTGAAAGAAAAAGCAGGATTAGTGAAATACCAACCTGATGAATATCAAGTGACAACTAATCCTCCACTGACTGTACCACCAAACTTTGATATCCAATCACCAGAAGAATTAATGGCAAAGAAAAACAGTCCAGAACAAGAAAAAGACAATAATTTATCCAAGGGAGAGAATCTCATTCTACAAAATATAAATCAATAATCTATGACCATAAGGCAGAATTTTTACTTATCCTCAAACAATAAAAAAATAATAGAAAAATCTACCAAGTCTCAAGAAACCCAACTAAAAATAGAAAAAGCTATAAACCTTACCAATGAAAAGTGCGGGGCAGATTTATGCAATCAAGAAATATCTTTAATTGAAACAATTTCTGCTAAGATTCTAAATCTCTACAATAGAGCTATCATTATTTCAATTGGTGGCTCCATGTCCGCTAGTAAAGCTTTCACTGCTTGTAAAAACTATCAATCAAAATACTTTAAACTTATTTATAGCGACAGTCTTTCTATAAAGAAACAAAAAGAAATTTTCACTCAGAATAACTTACAGAATGCAGCAATAATTATTATCAGTCGCTCTGGTAATAGTGTAGAAGTATTACATCAAACTAATACTATAATTAACAGATATCAGGAATATTTTGGCAATAATTATTTATTAGGAAAGCATTTCTTTATTATAACAAAGGGAGATAACCCTCTAAGAAACATAGGTATTCAAATTGACGCTAATATTATAGAATATACTAGCAATGGAGGAAAATTTTCTTCGCTTTCAATAGTTGGCCTTCTACCAGCAAAACTAATTGGAATGAGCCCTTATAAAATTATTATGGGAGCAAAAACAGTACTCAACGCTCCTTATAATGCTATCCAAGCAGCTTGGATTAATTATCATTTATTATCTCAAGGATATAACATTAATATAATGTCCTATTATGATGATCTATTAGAACAAATATTTGTTAGATATATGCAAATCTCTAGTGAAATTGTAGCAAAAGAGGGTAAAGGATTTTCTTCAATAATTACTAACGGTATATTTGATCAACATGGATTATGGCAATTATTTCTATCTGGACCTCAAGATAAGTATTTTACATTTTTATGTAATGAATCAAAGGTAGATAATAACGAAGTTAACATGATGATAGAAAAAACTTATCATAAATTAAACACAAATAGACTCAAAGAAAAAGGAATCCCTTACAGGGAACTAATTATAGAAGAAATAAGTGATTATAGTCTGGGCGCCTTATCCATTCAGTTACTGCTAGAAATGATGATTCTAGCTAATCTACTAGATATATCTTCTTTAACTCAACCAGACATTGATCAAAGCAAGAGAATATTAGGACAAGCATATTTTTCCTATTTAAAACAGTCATTTTAAACAAGTAAAGTAGTACCATTTATTACTCAAAAGGTTTAACAATTGCTAATATAACTATGGCTATCATTAATACTGTAGGAACTTCATTTATAATTCTGTAAAACTTTGGGCTATATTTATTTTGTCCCTTTTCAAAATCTTTTCTCCTTCTACCCAGAAAGTGATGAAAATATAAAATAATAACTACCAAAGTCATTTTAATATGAAACCACCCTCCTAAATTCTTAAATCCATATATTTGGGCTATCCATAATCCAAAAACAAGACTTAGAATCATAGCAGGATTCATTATCACTCTTAGTAGCTTTCTTTCCATAGTTTGAAATAACTTATCTTCTTTGCTACCAGTTTTTATTTCACAATGATATACAAAAAGCCTAGGAAGATAAAATAATCCAGCCAACCAAGAAATAACAAAAATTAAATGAAATGCTTTTAACCACATATAATATTCAGCCATAATAATAATATATCCTTTATAGTTGATGAGTTAAGAGGATAAATCACTTCAAGAAATTCGGCAAGTTCTTCCTTCTGTTTAGAATAAATATTATAACCAACATTGAATTATATGTGTATTTGAAAAGTAGATTTATCATTTTTACTAATACAAATTAGTTATAGATAAATCTACTATGGTAACTATTAGCTGAATAAATACGCCTTATTAACCATTAATTAATAAAGCCCTGGTTATATTATTTCTTCTAACACACACAAAACAGAAGGAGCCTATTATGCCAGAACTCTCTTTGGAAAAAAAACTTAAAATCAAACACACGCCACCTACCGAAACAAAACCTAAAGATCAGTATGTTCTAATGCGTCATGTTCATGGTGCAAATTATGTTCCTTTAGAAATGCATTTCATGAGCAAAGAGGGAGAAAGAAGCCCCTGCCCTCCCTTGGTAAATATTCTTCAAACTAACTACATAATGGAAGGAGCTTCATCTGAGAAAACTACAGCTCTTCCTCCTACTAAACTTTTATTTGAGGGAGATCCAGGAATTGGAAAAAGCACTACACTTAAACATATACTAGAGTTATATGCTGAAGGAAAACTAGAACAATTTGAGCACACCTTCTTAATTAAGTTAGACTTATTACTAACCCCTTATTGGAGCTCAAGATACGCAAAATATATTGATATGCATCCTTTAGCATGCTTAGTGCACGCCTCATTAGAGCAAGTCATCCATGCAAGAGGAGCTCCTAGTGATAATTTAATATCTACTCAAGAAATCATTGAACTTTTTGCTAAAGAAGATCAATCAAAAACCTTATTTGTGGTTGATGGTTATGACAAGATAGCACATTTAATAGGTGAAAGATCCATAAAGGATTATATTGATCAAATACTAGAATTTGATAATGTTTTTATGTCAGCTAGACCTAATACAATGGTACCTTTGATAAAAAATGAATTTGATAATGCTATTGTAATTGATGGTATTGCTAGCGAAAATATAAGATTATTTATAAAAAAATACTTTATTTCTCAAGCGAATATTCTTAAAAATGAAGTACAAATTTTCTTTGAGAATCATGAAACAGAAAAAACCGCTGAAAGCCTGTTCTCTTCATTAAAAACTAGCACTAGCTCAAGAAGTTTGAAAGCCTCTTTTCAGCTGACAAAAATAATAAAAGAACATAAAGGAGAAATAAAACAAGAAAATCTTAAACAAAGAATTGATGACTATTATATTGATAGAACAAATAGAATTCTTAAGATAGCTGAAGAAAACCATGCCATAAAAGAACTATTATCTAACCCCATGCATGCTTCCATGATCTGCATGCAGGATATCAACGACCTTAAAACAATTACATTAGCTGATCTTTATAGAGGAGTAATAAATAGACTAGGAGAGCAAATTATTCCCATAAATGAGGCTATAAAAGGAGAACCTATTGAAACTCTGCCAGAGTTAATAACATTAAAGAAATTAGCTTATGTAGATTTAACACAAGGGGGCTTGTCTAGACAAATTGTAATAGAAACAATAGAAGATAATTCTGATATCGATAAATTATTAAGCATAGGTATCCTAGAGTCTTTTTCTCCTGTTGAAGATTCTGTTGCCCCTCCTCTTCATAGAAGCAACACTTACCGTTCTACTAGACACTTTGGAGAGAGATCATCAGAAATATTAGATATGAATTATAAATTCATTGATAGAAGCATTGCAGAATATCTTGCTGCCTGCGCCTTTAAAGATATACTGATGCTTGAAAAAGGCTCCTCGGAAGCAAAAGAAGCGGCGGAGTTTATAGCATCTCATCGCCACGAAACTAAATATCTCACATTTCTAAAATTCATTGCAAAAACACTCTCTGATTTAGATAACGAAGGCCAAATAGCCATCACAAGATTCTGGGAAGCAGTAACATGTACTATCCATGAAACCGTAGAAACAGGAATCGATAAACCTATAACATTATGGATGCATCTGTTATCACAGGTTATGATTAATGAAGCTCTAGACTCAAGAATACCTAATCTAAGTAAAATCATTGATATTATAGATAAAGCTATATTAAGTGATTTCATTCGATGGAAATCTGCTTTAGAGTCCAGTGGATATTTATCTCATAGAATATTAGCTTTCTTAGAAAAACAAGTGAATCAACAATCTAGAAATAAAATGATGTTTGCGACGAGAGAAGATGCTAAATCTCAAGAGGAACATGCACTATCCACCTCTAATATCAAAGTTAAAATAGATGATGGAAAAGAAGATGAGGATGGAAAAGCATACGCAGCAGAACGCAGTAAATACCACAGCACAGCACCAAATATGGCCATGGCACAGGCTGCAATAACAACATATAGCAGACTTTTTCATCTAATAGATAACAAAAGAATGTTTGATAATTTATTCTCTAATTTATCAGATCTTGAGGATTACCAAATTATAGAATCCACAATTATTGCAATAAGCAGGATAATAAGAAACCACCAACTTACAAACGAACAAATAAAGCCATTTAATGAAAAGCTAACGGTTTATAGTAAAGATGAACGTTTATCATCTAATGCCCTCAAAGCTATACAAGTGATTGAACTAGAAGGACAAGGATTAAACAAAGTATTAAGACGAGCTTCCTCCACTACGGACAATGTGTCACCAGCAATGAAATTTTCAACATCTCATGATTCACTTTATAATTCACAAGAACTAACTTCTCCAACTAAGAAAGGACGCCCTCCACTAAAACATGAGGATACAAAAACAACCTTAACTTTACGATCACCTCTAAACACCGTATTTGAAAATCTTCAAACTTACGAAAAAGAGGAAAAGCAACATACAATAAAAATTCTTATAGATCATTTGCAGTCTAACCCAACTTGGCTTGATGAACCATGGGAAACAAGAATGATCGATATTTTAAAAATTATAAGTTACTGTAATGATAAAAGAAATGCACCTAATAATTCACAACTAAAGGAATTAACTTTAGTTGCTAATAAAGCTTTGCAAAAACACATAAAGAAAGTAAATGACGATTCAGATATGCTGTGGATTTGTTCTAATTTTAAAGAATTACAGCGTCATGCAAAAAGTGAATTAAATGAAGTTATAGAATCTATTCTTTATAAAGTGCTAAGTGATAATAAAATAACAAAAGAAGAGAGTAAATTTGTTTGCTTATGCATCAAAGAATTACAAATTTCAATTTCAATACATCCTCCCAAAATAGTAACTGATGACGGTTCTTATGCTATATATTATACTATAGAATATAGCGGTAACACCTATACTCTTCATGGATTAGATAATGCTGCAGAAATAGAAGAAATCATTAGAACGGCTGTTAAAAAGAGGGAAAAACTCCCAATGCTCACCAATACAGGATCTGGAATAAAAATTGCAGCAAGTGAACTTCCAGCCTATAGCATAGTTGATAGATCTAAATTATCAGCAGAAAATGCTCTGGTAACATTCTGCTATAGAACAAGTCATTTACTATCCAAACCAACTGATGTTTTTATATTAGTGGAAAGAAAAGGTGAATATTTTGGTCAACATATAGTTACAAAAATATCAGTTAACAACGATGGAAAGATAAAGATCTCTCCTGATTTTAATAAACACCCAGACGATATAGACGCTTCCTTCTTAATACAAATTTTTGGAGCGATGCAATATACTGAAACAGAAAAAATAAGATATCTAACGAAAAGCTTAAAAGTTAATACTATAGAAGCACAAAATATCCTATCTTATGCCCAGGAACAAGCAAAATCTTATGCCCAGAAAGAAGCTACAAAAATGTCAACACCTCATAATACACTTACCCCAAAATTCTTTCAATCTAAGAGCGCCAAATCTAAAAATTTAAAACAAAAAGAAGATATTGAGCCATTTTCTATTGAATATAAAATAGACCTTTTATATAGCTTTATTCAGAATCTTGAAATTGATATAACCGGCGATTGGGAGCAAGATGTTTTAGACAAAAACAGCGGTTTTACCATGCATAATAGAGCTATTATAGATTCTATAGATGCCCAACATACGCTTAGCATGCGAATCCAAGTAAATGAAAACTCTGCAGCAATTGAAAGCTTTGAAAAATTCATAAAAAGTTTTAATGTGGATGCTTTAACTAGAGTAATAGCCAAGGAAGAATTAACTGAACATGCTAGAATAGAAATGGAGGCTATAGAAGAAGACCTCTATAAATATGCTTTATATAAAACTATTGTACTTAAAATAAATGCATTCTATATAGCAGTAAATGCTATAAATAGTGAAATGGTAAAAAATGATAAACATGGAGCAGCAGGAAAAATAGGAACTCTTTTAGGTAAATTAGGCCCTTATGTTCCTCTCCTTGGACCAGTAGTAGAATTTATAGGCGAATTATTTACTGAAGCAGATGATGTTATGGCTGAAACAAGAATTGAAACTTTTCTTGAAATAGCTCTTAATAGTCAAGAAATGTCAGAAATTTCAGATAAAATTGCTAGAAAAATAACGCGTCTAGATTTAAACGATATTCAACCAAGCGTAAGAAGCACTCTTGCTGCGGCAACTGAAACCGTATCAAATTTGGTTAATAATGGCCCAGCAAAAATCATAGTCCAAGCTTGCAAATCATTCAAAGACAATCTAGAAGAAAAACAACTAGATGGAAGCGAAAGAGCAAAGAAAACAACAGAAGACCAGGCCAAAGAACACGGAGAAATAATAGTTAAAGCTATTATTGAGAGCATGTTTACAAAATCATATGATCCTAAGATTAAAGTAGGAACAATCAAACGAGGAGCAGAAGCAAGAGTTAAAAAAGCATATAAAAATGATAATGAATTTAAGGCAAGTCAAATTGTTAATTTAATTAAGGAAATATATAATTTACACAATATTGACGACCAATCTCATGGAGAGCGTAGAAACTCACTGACTGGATCTGAGAACAGTGCTGAATCTTCAGGGGAACAAGTAGAAAATGAGGAAAATCAACATCATTTAGAACCTGCTGGAGATAACCATCCTCCTGTTGAGACAGGATCTTTTGGCTGTGGAGGAGGAAGGAGCCACTGTATTGTTATGGCCGTGTCCGATATAAGATATGACCCCCCTAATATACAAGAAGCATGGGAAACAAGAAATCTAGGATCTATTAAAGATCTAAAAAAATCAATAATAGAAACAGATGAGAAACCATTCGTAATTAACCATGATAAACTCATCAGTTTATACGCAGATGCCCAAAGATTATATAGTAAAGATGCTGTAACAGAAATTTATAATTATATTAAAAATGATGAAGAAAAAACAGAGCAATTACTGTTTGTGGCATCCATTATGGGAAATAAATATGTTTTAAAACAACTATTTGGATCAAGCAATGAAGATAATATAAAAGACTTTGAAGCTATAATTGCTAACGAATATGAAGAAGGAGAAAGCATAGGAGGAATATCTCAATATATATATAATGCCAGATTTGCCGAGAACCATATCCTATCATCAGCTAGAGGTTTAATAAAATATATAAATAATGTGTATAGCGAGTTTCAGGAATTATTATTTAATCAAGAATATGGCGATAGATTTCTTACGCTACTGGAACAACTTCCATTTTTATTAAGATATGCTGAAAAAGGACAACCAGCTATGCCTTTATATAGACCTCCATACAGAGACCCTGGTGATGATGACGATTACTCCGGAGGAGGCGGAAGTGGTAGTCTGTTCTTTGAAAGAGATAATGGCAGAAGTGAAGATCAAGAAACCATCAATATACTATACTACGATACCCATTCTCTTAATGAAACAAAAGTTACAAAACTTCTCATTAAACTAAGTGATATGGAGGATCATCATAATACCATTTAGAAATGAATCTTTATTTGAAGATTTCTAGAGTAGCGTTGGGAGCATATTTAGATATATTTTTCTTAAGCTCCCCTTCCGCTATATATTTAGCTAATTCTTGATTAAATTTTGCTACTATTTCATTAGACCTAACAGAATCCTTTCTTGAAAAAACTATATGCAATGACTGCTTTGAACTTACCACAGGAGATTTTATATAAGTAATATTAGAAAATAATTTAGGATACTTATTAATCCAATAATTACATACTGCAATAGAACATAACGACAAATCAACTCTGGCAGCACTTAGCCTTTCAAGGTTATCTACCTCTGGTGTAATAGATACAATTGGTGACAAATTAGGAAAATTATCTTCATTGAAGCTATTACCATAGAAATATTTATCAATGGTAGCTATTTTATAAGTTTTAAGATCAGCAATGCTTTCCGCTTTAATAGTAAAATCTTTTCTCTTAAAGAAATAGTCTTGAGTATAATTTATTGGATCAGAGAATATCATTTTAGCCTGACGGTCAGATGACTTCTTAAGACTTATCATGGCATCTACATCACCTAATTCAACAGATCGAATAGCTCTATTAAATGGTAGAGGAAAGAATTTAGCCTCATAACCGGCTCTCTTTAACACTTCAGAAACTGTGTTGTAATTTATACCTTTTGTTTCTTCATCTTCAACAAATTCATATGGTGGATATTGACTCATTGCTATGTAAATAACCTGATCTTTAGCGAAAGAAGACCAGGATAATGTTAAAAATAGTAGTAAAATAATCTTTCCCATAAAAACACCCCTTTAAACTTATAAAAAATTAATTTTACTCTATCGGAGTAATATATTCTACATAAATTCTTTTCTTCAACTCAGATAAATATTTCTGAGCTTCAGCATTTATTTTGCGCGCACCTAATTCTTGTCGAATTTGATGGGTGTTCTGAGGGTTGTTTACAACAACTTTATCACAAACCATAATAACTTGTTTTTGATCATTTAATGATACTACTTCACTAATTTTGTTTATAGCGAGATTTCTAATTACAGACTGCAGATCAGGATTAAGATCATTAAAAAGAAAAGTATTCTTATATACTCCCCTTAAACCATTATCTTTTGCTATTTTATCTAAAGTATTACAATCTTGTATTTCTGATCTGATTCTATCTATTTTTTCGACATCAAAAGGTCTTAACATAATTTGTTTGAAAGTTACTTCTTTTATCTCAGATTCCCTTACTTTCTGCTCATCACGAACTTCTGCATCAGAAACTTTTATTTTACTAAAAAACACACCACTAACTAGTTTGTTCCATAATAACTGACTCTCCACTTGTTGCCTTAATGATTCATTATTCATTAACCTCTTAGCTTGACTATCTGTAAACTGAAAATCTTGTTGCAAACTTTTAAAATGACTTTTAATTTCTTCATCACTAACAGAAACTTTTAGTCTCTTTGCTTCATTACGAAATAACTCCTCACTAACTAAATTATTTAATGTATGATGCTGCATATTAGCATCATTAGGTAATGTAGGAGTAGCTATTTGTAAAGCTTTAATTCTTTTTTCAACATCAACTGTAGTAATGGCCTTACCATCAACAAGCACCAAAACTTGAGTTGCCAGGGATACTTTGGTTAACAATACAAAAAATATTATATAAATATAACGCATAATACTAATTACTCACTAATGTTTTTAAGAGAGATATCAAACCAAATTGTAGTATCTTCTTTTCTATCTTGATTCTGTGTAAAGTCTCTATTTATTGAAGCTGCATATGTAATACAGTCATTCACATATTTTATTTTAGCTCCCGCCGAGATAAATCCATTTGGATCCACATATAAGTCAGGGTTATCTTTACTATTAGTTAAGCTTTTCTTACCATTTATTGAAAAACTTATGTTATTATAATCATTTATACCAGTTTCTAAATTAATTTCACGTCTATTTTTAACTCCATCCACTGTTTTTCCATCACGATAATAAAGAACATCACTCTGAATATATGCTTTATCTTGATTTAATTTAACAGTAGCTTCATTAGTTTTATTAATAAGGGTATATTTATCAAGCTTAAATTGATATGACAATATCATTTTATTAGAAATATTTAATTTCAAGCGCCCAACGTAATCTGAGAAACGGTCTTCTTTCACGCCATTTATATAATCATATGAATTCTCTCTATACATTTGCCCTATTAACAAGCTACCATCAATCTGATTTTTATAATAAGCCGAAGTTTTTATTCCATAACTAACCCTTCCAGTATTCTCAACCAAATCAATACCGCTATATCTAGATTCAGCAAATAAATTGCCATCATTTAACTCACTTGATGGACTATCTTCATTATAAATATCCTTGTTATATTTAGTGTAAGGAGTTGCTATTGCGCTTACAATAGGCTCTAATACCACTTTAGTACTATCAATTTTATTTTCCAGAGGATATGACCACCCTATGCCAGCTTCTGGAATAGTTCTATAAACGTTGCCTGTATAATCTCCCGAATGAATTGGTGCATTTTCATACCTATAAAAATCATTACGAACTGAACCAAAAAAGTTAAATTTTTGTCCATTATCCGTTAAGAAATTCTTTTGCCATTTATTTTTTATAGAAAATCGATTAGTGTCAGCTCCAGCATAACGATGAATCTTCAATAAATTACTCTCAAAGCTTAATCTTGATCCATCTGAAAAATAGAAAATATTATGTTTCGACTCAAACAAAGGTAAAACTATTGGAGTTTGATACATCTTATTTTTATTAGTACCACTCTCAGGACGCAAGTTCTGGAAGGATAATGTTTGTATTTCATAAAAACCACTTTTTTGATAGGCACTATTATAAACCCGACTAGTTAAGTAATCCTCTGATCCATAACCATAATCTCTAAGATACGATTTATCTGAAGTTACCTTAGCTCTCCAACCAATATAATTATTATTTTTTAAAGCAAAATCTGACTCTGAATTTAAATGATACCTAATATCTGGATCTAAAGGAGCTGTCCCCTCTGGTTGTGTATAATACTTAGCAGAAGTTATACTACCTGCAGACCTCATACTACCATTATGAAACAAATGCCTATAATCACTTTCTAAGACATTTCCACGCTTTTCTGTAACAATAACTTTCATAGTAGCATCATAATTTGGAGCAAGATTAAAATAATATGGTATTTTTACTGCAGCGCCTAGATATGTGCTCATTCTATATGAAGGCTTTAAAAAGCCTGATTTACGTTTAGCTTTACTGGTGTAGTGAGAAAGATATGGAGTATATAAAGTTGGAATTCCATAATATCTAAATACAGCATGATGGTAAGTTAAGCTATTTTCTTCTTCATCTAAGGTAGAAGATTTTGACTGAATATCCCATATTGGCGGTTTTCCCTCGCAAATCTTACATGATGTATAAAACCCTTTATCAACATCTATTATAAATTCCTGTTCTTTTTTAGCAAACTCGGCCTTTAAGGTAGATTTATCTGGCATAATAATGGTAAAATTATTCATAGAGCCAAACTTAAGCCTATCACTCAAAATCACCTTATCTGCATCAATAATATAACCTTCTTTCTGAAGAATTCTAACTTTATCCCTTGCTAGTAATACATCAGTTTTCTTGTTGTATTCAACAAAATCCGCCATCACCTTCTGATTGCCTTGTATAGCGATAACATTGCCTATTGCTATAGTCTTGTTATTGTTTTTATCTCCTATAAATTCAAATCTATCTGCCTCAATTAAAACAGGCATCTCATTTAAAAACTTATCATCTGACATTGCAAATAAAGGACTAATCAAGAACAAGACAACATAAAAATATACATAGCGGAATATAAAAGACATAAAGAACTATTATTTATTTATTTTAAGTGAAGATTATTATCATATATTATAATATAATACAAATGCTTAGCTAAGCACATAGCATCATAAAATTTTGAGGTAAAATTAACAATCTTTTTAAAAGTTAAAATAAATCTATTTTTATTTATATAATTATAAATTTCTGATTATTGAAATTTATAATTATTTGCTTTATAATTTACTACTCAAGACTTAGTTGTCAACTTTAGGAATATTATGAAATTCAGACAAGAAACAGACTCTTTTGGCATAATGAAAGTCCCCTCAGATAAATATTGGGGCGCTCAAACTCAACGTTCACTTGAAAACTTTAAAATTGGCATAGAAAAAATACCTTCTCAATTAATAGTGGCTCTAGGAATATTAAAAAAAGCTGCAGCTATCACCAATATGAACCTTGGCTCACTAGATGCTAAAATAGGTAACTATATTTGCAAATCTGCTGATGAGGTAATTGCAGGAAAACTACACCATCACTTCCCTCTATCAGTTTGGCAAACTGGCTCTGGCACACAAACTAACATGAATATAAATGAAGTATTATCTAATCGTGCTATAGAACTTATGGGTGGTACATTAGGTAGTAAAAGCCCAGTTCACCCTAATGATCATGTTAACTATGGTCAGTCCTCAAATGATACATTTCCTACCGCCATGCATATTGCTGCTGTCACAGAGATTTGCGATCATTTAATTCCTTCTTTGGAATATTTACGTAATCACTTAAACAAAAAAGCAAAAGAGTTTTATAAAATAATTAAAATTGGGAGAACTCATCTACAAGATGCCACTCCTATAAGCCTTGGGCAAGAATTTTCTGCTTATGTAACTCAACTTGATTTTGGAATAGCCAGAGTAAAGAATTGTCTAAAACATTTGTATTACATAGCTCAAGGTGGCACTGCTGTTGGCACAGGACTCAATACTAAAGTAGGATTTGGCGAAAAATTCGCTCAAACACTCTCACAAATAACCGGTAAGCCATTTGTGACAGCTCCAAATAAATTTGAGAGTTTGGCATCTAAAGATGCTATGGTTGAAACTTCTGGTGCTTTAAATGTTCTTGCTGTTAGTTTAACAAAAATAGCTAATGATATCAGGTTATTAGGATCTGGCCCTCGCTGCGGCTTAGGCGAAATATCTTTACCTGAGAACGAACCAGGATCTTCGATCATGCCTGGAAAAGTTAACCCTACTCAGTGTGAGGCTCTTACTATGGTTTGCACTCAAGTTATGGGAAATAACGTTACTATATCAATAGCCGGATCAAATGGACAATTTGAATTAAATGCATATAAACCAGTGATAATTTATAATTTATTACAATCAATACAACTTATAGAACAAGCCTGTATAAGCTTTGCTGATAATTGTGTTAAAGGAATAACGGCTAATATACATAAAATTGATAGTTTCTTACATAATTCTCTAATGCTCGTAACAGCTCTTAATCCTCATATAGGATATGATAAGGCTGCTAAAATTGCTAAAAAGGCTCATAAAGAGGGAATATCATTAAAGGAAGCTGCAATAAACCTAAAATTAGTTACAGAAGAACAATTTAAACAATGGGTACGCCCAGAAGATATGATAACACCTAAGGATTAACTCAAAATGGATGATATAAATCGTTCTATTAGTAAACACATTAAAGAAGGGAAATATTATGAAGATGCCAGATTATGGTATGTGAATAGATTTGTTTTACCAATGTCTGAGAGGACCTATTTACTAATTGTAATGGGGGTATATATCTTTGCTTTAATGGTATCATGGTATTATTACGTCAACACAAAACCAGCAGAACCTGGAATAACATATATGTTACCCACCAACGAAATCTCTACAACCTATGCCGTAATAAATCCAGTTGGCAGCGATAAAGAAACTCCACAAATAGGTATAAATAAATACGTAATATCTAATTATGTAAAAACTAGAGAGTCCTACTATTACGATGCGAAGGAAATACAAAACCAATTACGCTTCATTCAGAACACAACAGTTGGAACAGAGTTTTTGAAATACAAGTCTATGACAAGTGACAACAACCCAAATAGTCCTATCATGATTTATCAAGATAAATATAGAAGATCTATTGCGGTAAAAAAAGTAGATTTGATACAATCTTCCTCTAACACACAACAAGCAATGGTATATTTTCAATCAGACTTAAAAAATTTAGCCTCTAACCGAATAGTATCTCAAGATTTTCTTGCAACTATTGATTTTAAGATAGAGAATATAGAAATGCTTATGCAAAACAATGATAAACGACTTGGATTCTTAGTTACTAAGTATCATATTAGAGAGATTACAAAATAGGTTAGATAATGTTATTAACAAAAACAAAACTACTATTAGTCACCTTATTGCTCCTCAGCAGTCTAGATGTTTATGCAATAAAAGAAGTAAAGCCTATGTCAGTTGACAGAAGGTTAGGAGTTATTACATATAGCCCTTATGACATTCACAGATTTACTGGATATTACGGATATCAATCTAGTATAATTTTTGGAGAAGACGAAACTATAGAAACGCTCAGTATGGGAGATAGTATTCCATGGCAAATGGTACCTAATGGAAATCGATTATTCTTAAAGCCAATAGACCAAGATGCTACAACAAATTTAACACTCATTACCAATAAACGAGTTTATTATTTTGAATTATACGCAAAAGAAGCACAAGATATTAATGAAGAAGGACTTATGTTCGCGGTAAAGTTTCTTTATGCAGATGATGAAGACGCTACTACCACGTCACTTGCCAGCACCACAATCAATGGACCAGACCTAACAAATAAATCCTTATATAATTTTGATTATACGATGAGTGGTCCTGATATTATTTCACCAGTTAAAATTTTTGACGATGGAAAATTCACATATTTTGAATTCAAAGATAAGAGTGCTTCTATACCTGCTATTTTCTATGTCAACGCTGACGATGCCACAGAAGGAATTATTAACTATAGAATGGTGGGAGATTATGTGGTTGTAGAATCCACAAGAGAAAGATTCACACTTAGACGTGATAAATCTGTAGTTTGTGTATATAACGAAGCATTAATTAGAAAAAGAGCGCTAGCAGATGGAAAAATTGAAACTAAGAAGAAAAAAGAAGAGTTTCCTATAAAATCTGGAACTAGATAAAAACACACAAACAATAAATTTTTATTAAGTAATATCATCAGAAATACATATATAGGTTATTGTGATTAAAAAAGAATTTTTTTTAAATAAAGGATTTATTGTTTTTGTTAATAGTATAATCTTTACCTTAGCCTTCAACTCCCCAATAATTATCCAGCGCTACATGAACTATGAAGCAGCAGGAGGTGATAAAGCTTTTTACTTAGCTCTTACTGAAGCTATTTTTAATACCATGTTCATAGCCCCAATGATCTATGCCCTCTCTGGGAAAAGATTCATTTGGAAAATAATGTTATTTCTAATTTATGTTATTTCTGGATTGGCAGCATATTTCGTATACACACTTAATATTAGTATTACTTCTGAGATTATTGCCTCATTTTTTGAAGCAAGCCAAAAAGAATTATCCGACTTTATAAGTATCGGTTTAATTTTAGCTATCATAACTTCCGTACTGCTGGCGCTTATTTGTATTAAGCTTCATAAAATTTCATATTCAAACAAGGAAAAAGACAAAAGAATTACTTTTATATGTGTTGTATTTGTAATAGGAACAATCATAGGAGATGGAGATTGGATCAATAACATTATGCCATATAATTTAATAAAAGGTTCAAGCTCTTATTTCCTCGATAAAGCTTCCATAACAAAAAAGAGAATCGATATCTCTAAACAATATGAACATACTATAGATAAAAAAGATGAAGACTTAAATATAGTATTGATCATAGGAGAATCTGCCCGAGGAGATCATTTTTCTTTAAGTGGATATGAAAAAAAAACTAATCCACTATTAGAGCAGGAAGGAAACAATCTGATATACTTTAAAAATGTAACTTCATGCTACCCTCTCACGAGAGTTGCAGTGCCATGCATGATAACCAGAGGTACAAAAGAAAATATTTCTTCTTCACGCAAAGAAACTTCCTTTATAAGCGTTCTTAAAAGTTTAGGATTTTACACCACTTGGCTTGGCATGCAAGGAACCTACACCGTAATTGATGCTCCTTACTTTGACTTAGCAAAAGAATCTCATAAAAGTTTATTAGTTGGAACTGATGTTGATATGTTTTCTAGCGACGATTCTAGTTTATTTCCATTCATAAAACAGTTCTTCCAAGAACATCAAACAGGCAAAAATTTGCTGACGCTTCATACATATGGAAGTCACTTTCATTACGAAGAACGTTATACTGACGAATTCCGTAAATTTACTCCTACTTGTTTTAAAAAACAATTTCTAACTGATATGAATCACTGCAGCAACGAAGAAAGAATCAATTCTTATGATAACAGTATCTTATATACTGATTATTTCATTAAAAAAACTATTGACCACTTACGTGATAAAAATGCAATAGTAATTTATAGCTCTGATCATGGCGAATCTTTAGGAGAAGGAGGAAGGTTTTTACACGGAACTCATAATGCAGATGAACAAATAGCAGTGAATATGATCTTTTGGGTATCAGACAAATACATCCAACTACATCCAGAATATGTAAATAATTTACATAAAATAAAAAATAAAAAGATATCCCATAACAACCTTTTTCATAGCATTCTAGGGTGTGGAGGAGTAAAGTCAGAAGTTATAGATAAAAACCTTAATTTATGTAATGAAGTACATGAATAAAATAACAATAAAACACTCACAAAAACCTTTCAAGAAAATCCTTATATTTGCTGTTATTTTATTAAGCATATATTTAGTATTTTCTGGATACTGCATATATAACAGTGTTAGCAATGGTTTGTTCATATCCCAAGAACTAAAAAATCAATATAGGAATAACCTACCTAAGAAAGAGAATCAGCATATAATAGGAATCATTTCGCCTTCTAGACAAGGAGAAATGCAACAAGCTCTTATGCTACAAGAATCAGCTGAGAAAATGGGACAACTAAGCTATGTATTTGCTATGAATGATCAAGACATGAAACTCTTTCTTCCAGCAAAATATATAAATGAGCTTATTATAAAGGTAATGGATTATTTATTTAAAACAGATTTTCACTTAGTAATGTCTTTTCACGTTAATATATCTCTCTCTGAACCAAATATAATGTATATCTCAGTTCCAAAGAATTATTTACTGGACGGAAGATTAGAAAAGTTCTCTACAGTACAAAATTATAATAATTTTATAGATATTAATTTAATAAATACTAAAAAAGAAATGATGGGAGAACTGCTAGGAAAGAAAGTGCAGTCTGGTTATGGATTAGTTGGAATTCCTGCTAATGAATATAAAACCTCTGACCGTCAGAAGCTAATCTTCTTCGGATCTCTTTGGGGAAGAAAATCAGATGAGTTATACGGAGCTATTAAAGAACTAGCTAAAAAAGACTATATGTACTTTATAAAACACCCTCTTGTTTTATTGCCCAGTAAATATTCTCAGAAGTTCACAGAATTAGCACCTGGTTTACAAAACTTACAAAACACTCTGAATAAATATGGAATAGCCATATGCGTACATTCTAATTATCATATAAAGGCTAAAATTCCAAGCAGTAGGATCTTTGAAATAATTTCTTCCGGGGCAATAGCAATTTCAGATAAAAACCCTTTTGTTATGAAATACTTTGGTGATAATGTTCTATACTTTGATCAGAACCTTTCAAAGGAAGAAATTTTTAATCAAATTAATGATCATGTTATTTGGGTGCAAACACACCCTAAAGAAGCAGAAGAAATGGCACGCAATGCTCATAAAATTATTCAAGATAATTTCACAACCGAACGATTCATTTTAGATGTTATTAAGTTCTATGAAGAGAAGGTCTTTAAATAGACTACTTACTAGATCTTTGAATCTTTTTTAAAGCCAACTCTATATCCTCTAATTTACCGATCTGAATTTTTTGAATTTCAATAAGTTGATGAAATTCTTCATTGATGAGCAAATTAAGTTTTTGATCCATAGCTTTATTTTCAAGTTCTGATTTGAGATTAATTAAATATGCATCTTGAGCCCGTTTACTTTCCCTTGATTCTCTACGATTCTGACTCATCAAGATTATAGGAGCTTGTATCGCAGCAACGCATGACAATACTAAATTAAGAAGAATATATGGATATGGATCAAATGCGCGCTCATGAAGCAAAGTATTTAAAGACATCCAACCAAATAATACAATAAAAAAAAGGAAAATAAATGGCCAACTACCACCAAAACTAGCAATGGCATCGGAAATCCTTTGTCCCATTGTTAATTTATCCTTATGTTCCTCTTCAAGCAAACGATTAACCAGATCTTCTTGCTCTTCAATAGCATTAACTACTATTTGATTCATCATCTTCTGATGAGCATTCTGAACATCAAGAAGCTTTTTCATGTATTTAGTATCTTTTTTTGGCATTAATTTTACCCTTCAATTCACAATATTGCGTTCTAATAATATAACATATTTTTTTTATAAATAATTTATTTTACAAAAAAATGCATTAATCAATTAAATTCTAGCTTTTTTAATAAATAAATAGTAATTGATACGATAATACAAGTAGTAATAAAATATACTGATGCTAATGCTATAATCTTACCATTATAAAAATAACTAGCAGCTCCCGTTACAGCAGAGCATAATAAATATCTTGCACTCATGATAGCTGATGATGCAGTACCTTTAATTTCTGGAAAAATCTCAACAGAACGAGCAAATATAATAGGATAAAGAATTGCAGCACCAATAGAAAATATACAACTAGAAATAGTAAGGGAATAAGGAGACCAGGCAAATAACATAAAAAAGCTAGATCCCATATAAATAACCAAACTAATATGAATACTTTTCCTGACTCCCAATATAGAAATTATTTTTCCCGCAAAAAAACTAGTTAAAGAAAAAATAAAAACTATTACAGCTTGATGGTAAGTATAAGATAATATATCTAAATTAAATGTCTGCATATATATAAAAGGGGCAATTGCAACAAAAGCCATATAACATCCATATGATAAACTAGGCATGGACGCTGCACATATAAAAACAAGACTAGATAATAACTTCTTATAATTTTTTATTATTTTTCTTATATCTAAATAATCCCTAGTAGATTTAGTCTCAGGCAAATATAAATATAAGAGCCCCCAAGAAAGTATACAAATACTAGCCACAAATCCATAATTTCCACGCCAACCAATAGCATTATTAAGAAAACCTCCAATTACTGGAGACAACCCCATAATACTGCTAAATACTGTATTCATAATGCCGTATAGCTTTGTCGATTTGTCATTTGTATAGACATCAGAAATTATAGCAGGAACAACAACAGCAGAACTAGCTGCCCCCATACCCTGAATAAACCTTGCAACTAACAACCATTCAATAGAAGAAGATACAACACAACCAAAAGCACCTGCACTTAAAATACCATTCCCTATAATCATTATTCTTCTACGTCCATATATATCTGATAAAGGGCCATAAAAAAGAGAGGCAAAACAAAACCCTAATAAATTATAAGTAATACTTAAACCCACTTCTGCTTCAGACACAGCGAAATAAGTCATAATATCTGGAAAGCTGGGAGCAGAAATCTCTAGCTCTATACAGCTATTAATCAGAGAAATCATCAACAAATACATTAAATTCATAAGCGCAACAAATTTTATATTTAAAAGTTCCTATTAACTGAGAAATCTAACACTTCAATTAATGCTTCTTTAATTTGATTATCTGGAGCTTTAACAAGATGTTGCTTAGCTGTATTAATAAAATCTTCCGCCATATTTAAACACTTATCTATAACATGATATTTATTAAAAACATCTAAAGCCCAACTAAAATCTTTTTGATTTTTTTCTGAAGAAGAAATAACTCTTTGCCAAAATTTCTTTTCGTCATCATCACTTAATTCATAAGCAATTATGATAGGTATAGTAACTTTTCCTTCTTGAAAATCATCCCCTATATCTTTTCCTAAGATAACACCTTCAGCTATATAATCCAATAAATCATCCATTATTTGAAAAGCCATACCTAAATTTAAACCAAATTTATACATCTCTAATTGTAATGCTTTATCTTGTCCTGCGACAGCTGCACCAACCTGACAAGAAGCGGCAAACAACTCTGCAGTTTTAGCAGAAATAATTTTTAGATAATCACTTTTATTTAGTGTTAAATTTGAAATTGAGGATAATTGTTTAACTTCTCCTTCAGATATAACTGATGCAGCTTTAGATAAAACTTGAATTATATTTAAGTCATTATTCTCTGATAATAGAATAAAAGCCTGACTAAACAAAAAGTCTCCCACAAGAATACTAGATTTATTATCCCAGTTATTGTTGGCAGTTGGTGAACCTCTACGTAAATTACTATGATCAACTACATCATCATGTAACAAAGTTGCAGTATGGATAAATTCAACAGCTGCCGCTAAATTAATATGCTTTTCTCCCTTATAATAAAATAATTTTGCACAAAGAATTGTTAGAATAGGTCTTAACCTTTTCCCACCTGAATTAATTATATGATATGTAATATTATGAATTAATTGCTCTTTTTCTTGTAATAGTTTTTCTATCACAAGATCCATAGATTTTAAATCATCTTGAGCAAGGTTTCTAATATTTTTTAAAGCAGCTTTCTGGTTTGACATAAATACTCCAATATTTGCAGAAATTATAGCAAATAGAAAAAATAAATGAAGTAATAATAATAATCACCTTAAACTAAAAATGGAATCATATCTCATTTTGAGATTTTGAATATAATTCTCGATAATAAGAAGATTTATTTAGTAATTCCTTATGCGTTCCAGAATCAATAATTTTTCCTTTATCAAGAACATAAATTAAATCACTATTAATAATGGTAGAAAGACGATGAGCAATAATGATAATTGATCTTCCTTCTTTCTTTAAATCAAAAACACTATTCTGAATAATGGCCTCAGATATATTATCTAGAGCTGAGGTTGCTTCATCGAAGATAATTATGGGGCTGCCTTTTAATATAGCCCTAGCAATAGATAAACGTTGTTTTTGCCCCCCAGATAATTTAAAACCACTTTGACCAATCATAGTATCATAACCTTGAGGTAAATGGATAATAAACTCTTCAGCTGCAGATAATTTAGATGCAGCAATAATTTCCTTCTTGGTTGCTCTTTGTTTACCATAGGAAATATTAGCCGCCACTGTATCATCAAACAATAAAATATCTTGACTCACCATAGTGATCTGACTGCGTAAAGACTCTAAAGAAACTTGCTGAATATTCTGTCCATCGATTAAAATTTCACCTGACTCTATTTCATAAAACCTAAGTAATAAATTAGCGATAGTAGTTTTTCCACTACCAGAACTTCCTACAAAAGCAATAACTTTCCCTGGCGAAATATTAAAAGAAAGATTGTTAAAAAGCTGTTTCTTATAACTAAAACTAATATTATTGAAGCTAATTGCTGCTTTTGTTATTTTTAACTTCTTGCACTGTGGATGATCTATAATCTCTGGCTTTACATCTAAAACATCAAACAGTCTTTTACTTGCTGCCAAACCTTCTTGCAGGTTATTATTTAACTCTGCCAAACTTTTTAAAGGACGATAAGCAGCCACAAAAGCACCAATAAATGCAATAACACTTCCTGGGCTGCTCTTCCCAGCAATCACTTCATAACCTGCATACCAAATAACCCCAGCAATCGCTATACTGCTAATTATTTCAATGATGGGAGAAGCCAAAGACTCGGTACGAATTGCTTTTACATAAAGCTCAAATATATTATCCAGAATGCTATTAGATTTTTCAATCTCATACTTCTCTGCATGATAAGACTTAACCTCTTTTATTGCCTTAAAAGTTTCATCTAATTGACTAGTATAATGTCCTAAACTTTCTTGAGTTGAAAGAGAGATCTTACGCATTTTTTTTCCCATTCTAATAATAGGATAAATAGCCAATGGAAATATTCCAAAAATTAATATAGCTAATTGCCAGTTTAAATTAAACATAACTATTATCAAAAATACCACCGTCAGAAATTCTTTAGCAATCCCCGTTAACACGTTAGAAAGAGAAGTACGCATAGTGATAATATCATTAGAAAATCTAGATATAATTTTACCTGTAGAAAATTTCTGCAAATACGGTAAATCAGAATAAATCAAATGAGAATAAAGTTTAGACTGAATATCTGTAATAATACGCTGGCCAACAAATCTTATATAGAAATTCTGGAAATAAGTACCGAAAGCCTTGAGCACTCCAACTACCACCATAGCAACAGGAATTATCGTAAGCATTTCTTTATTTAAGTGAAAAAAAATCTTATCTAAAGCTGGTTTAACTAACCAAACTTGAAATGCATTTGCTACTGCCACCACTATCATAGCAATAATGGATATAATTAACTTTGAGAGATATGGCCTAATGAACCCTTTAAATAATCGTTTTAATAAATGAATCCCCGTCATATCTATGCTCCTGCAACAGTCATTTTTTCTATCAATAATGAAGGACTATTTATACTATACTCAAATTTCAAATCATTAGCTGGAATAATATTTCTAAACATATCTTTTAAATTACCAGCTATAGTTATTTCGCTAACTGGATGAATAATTTTACCATTTTCAATATAAAATCCTCCAGCCCCTTGGCTATAATCTCCAGTCACTATATTAGCTCCATGACCAAATACTTCAGTTACTAATACCCCTTTCTTAATAGACTTTATCATATCTTCTAATGAGTCCTGCCCCGCTTGCATATATAAATTGCTAGATCCAGGACTTGGAGAACTAGAAAGCCCTCTCATTGCATGACCTGTACTTTGTAAATTTAATTTACTAGCTGTTTGCAGATCTAAAAAATAGCTATTTAGTACTCCGTTCTCTACAACATTAAGCCTCTTGCCCATAATTGCTTCCGCGTCAAATGGACGTGAACTCAAACCCTTTTTAAGGAAGGGATTGTCAATAATATTAATATTATTTCTAAAAATATCCTTACCTAAATGATTAGCTAAAAAACTAGTGCCTCTACTTATTGAAGAACCATTAATAGCACTTGATAAAGCCCCTAATATCCTTCCAGCCATTTTCCTATCAAAAATTACAGCCATTTCAGCAGTAGGCAATTTGCGTGGATTCATTTTATCTATTGCATTACTAGCAGCTTCAAGACCAACTTCTCTTTCTGATTTTAAATCTACAGCAAACCTAGCTACTGAATAAGAATTACCTGTTTGCATATCTTGATCTTTACCCGCTATAACGCTTAGAGATAATGCTCTACTTGATGACTGATAAGAATTTACAAAACCTTTACTCGTAGAAAAATAAATTTTTCCAGTTTGATAATGTGCTGCAGCACCTTCGGAATTAGTAATATTTTTATTTTCTAAAGCATAACTCTCTGTTATCTTGGCTTGATCAATCAGCTCTTCTGCTGACGGCTCATCAGAGTCATAAAGTTCTAAATCAACAATATTTCTAGCCATTTGCACTCTCTCTGCTAAAAACAAATGTGGATTCTTAGGCGTAACCTTCGCCATAGCAATGGCTCTCTCAATAATATTATCTAATGAATTATTACTAAAATCTGAAGTAGAAACAATGGCCTGTTTCTGATCAATTAATACTCTAAGAGCAATAGCTGCATTTTCTGCCCTATCAATATTAATTAAATTCCCTAAACGCACCTCACTACTAAGACTAGTAGAATCTATTATAATTGCATCGGCATCACTCGCACCTAATTTTAAAACTTTACTAATAACATCCTGCAATAAATTTAATCTATTCATTTTTTTCTCTTTACTAGCTTGGGTAGATATTTTTGTGGATCTACCGCTTTCTCACTTTTTCTTAAACTAAAATATAACTCCGAGTCTTCTATGTCACCAATAACTGCTCCAGATTTTATTCCTTCTCCTTTGATTACATTTATTGTAGTTAAGTGTCCATAACTCGAAAACCAATCTCCATTATGTTGAATAATAACTAAGTTACCATAACTGCCAACCTCGTTACCAACATATACTACTTCTCCTTCAGAAACAGCTTTAACTTTATTAGTTTTCTTTCTCCCTAAAATACGTATACCATCATAATTTGCTCCGTTTTTCTGACCCCCAAATTTACTAGTTACTTTTCCTTTTAATGGCCAAATCATTTTTAGCTTAACATCATGAGGAACCTTCCTTGCTAAACTTTTGTTCTGAGGTTTTAGTACAATAACTTTTAACTTTTGACCTGCTTTAACCTCATAAGGATCTTCTAAATAATTTAAAGTTATTAATTCTGAAAAGGTCATCCCATATTTCACAGCAATGCCTAAAGAAGTTTCACCATCTTTAACCTGATATATTTCCTTAGCAGGAATATATATTTTTTTCCCAAAAGATTTATTATAGCGCTGTAATGCCTTAGCTGGGATATTAATTTTTTTCCCTAGGTTTTTCCAATTATCTCCAGATTTTACCGTATAAATTCCAACAGGACTTTCCCAAGAATCTGCAATTGAACAATTAGCAAACAAACAAAATATTACAACAAATATTCTTGGAATCCTACCTAACAAATACATATTCATCCTTAGAAGAAAGATCAGAACTATACTGATATCCATTTAAATTAAACTCTTTTAACTTCTCTGGGTATGAAATCTGATTTATAATAATAAAATTGGCCATAACTCCACGTGCCTTTTTTGCATGTAAACCTATGATCTTATATCCATCATTATACTTTTCTTTAAACACTATATTAATTATTCTTTTGTTTAGCTTAGATGAATTAATAGATAAAAAATATTCTTTTGAAGATAAATTAATTACAACCTCACCTAAGTCTTTATTGAGATAACTTGTTATTTTGTTGTCCCAAAAATCATATAGATTCTTACCGTAACTATTAGATAAAGCTGTTGACATCTCCAAACGATATTCCTTGATTAAGTCAAATGGTTTTAAAACTCCATAAAGTCCAGAAATTATTCTTAATGTGTTATTAGCAAAATCTCTGTTTTTTTTATTATATTTTGACAACTCAAATCCTTCATAAACATCGCCATTATAAGCATAGATAGCTGGCCTTGAATCATTCTTTTTATAATCCTGGAAACGTTGACAATTTAACTCACTTAATTTATCACTAAGCTTCATCAACTTAGACAAATCTTTAACAGAATATTTCTTTAAAATCTGTACTAACTGATCTGCTTCCTTATTAAAATAAGGAGTTGAAGTTATAATATCACTTGGAATATCACGCTTAAAATCTAGGGTCTTGGCTGGAGATAGCAGTACTAACATTTTTTATTTTCTCTTCAATAACTTGACCTATTTTTTTTGCTTCTTGCAATGGTGAATATTTCTTTTGCTTAAGAGTAAAAACCCCATCTTTTAAGTATCTTATACAACCGGACTTATCTAAATAATCTAAAAACTTTCTATGTTTATGATATAATAAATTGTCTTTGCGATAAATATATAAAGTTTTACCAGTAGCTAAAACTTCAGAACATATTGAAACTGAGTCTCCAGTTGTAATAAAATAGTCACTTAAATGTAAAAAAGCTGGATAAGCATTATCTTGCTCTTTCATTTTATGCCAATCATAAAAATAATATGGCACAGTAATCTCTTTTAAATCTATAGTCTGACTAGTTCTTCTACTTGTACTAATTAGTAAAGTTCCTTTTATAGAAGAAGTTAATTTATTTGCCTTACGAACAAGCCACTTAAACTCTTCATCTGAATAATCACCTTTTTTAGTTTTACCTCCTATCATAAGAGAAACAAAAGGTCCTTTTAATTCTGGCTCTTTTTTATATAGATTCTTGGCGCTGTCCTCCATATTATTCAAATCAAGAAAACAAGGAGCCCCAATACTATAATGAATATTTTTGAAACTAATATAATCCTCACATTGATCATGAAGAGGTAAACATACCAAATCAAAGTTCTTGAGTGGCAAATCAGGATGCATTAAGTGAACCGCAAAAATCTTAGGATTGATTTTTTTCATATAACTACTAACTGCAGCAGTTTTACGACCACTAGAAATGACCAAGTCAGGAAAAGGCTCTCTCAAGCTAGAACTCTTTTTTTTATTAATGCCTATCAGAGTATCAAATTTAAGCCAATTGGGTAACATAGCTAAAAAATTATATTTTAAACGCTTGATTTTATAATCAACTCCCATAGCTTTAGCAATAGCAATGGCTTGCTTAGCATTACCAATTTTATCATCAACTATAAGCCAAGTAGATTTTACCATAATTTACTCCTCTTTAAAGCGATATCCTAAACAAACTAAATACATTTCCGCAGAATCAGATCTACTAGACTTAGGTTTAAAATGCTTAACTTGTTTAAAGCTAACCTTTAACATACTTAGCAATTCATTTTCTGCTCCACCCCTTAAAGTCTTTGCAATGAAAGATCCGCCTTCTTTTAAATTATCTTTTGCAAAGAAAAACGCATCTTCACAAAGCTGCATTATTCTTAAGTGGTCTGTGGGCGCATGACCAGATGAAGAAGCTGCCATATCACTTAATACTACATCTATTTTCTTCCCTTGCAACCAAGATAATGCATCTTTTTGACTAAAACTTAGAAAATCTTGACAAAGATTAGTAACTCCAGGAATAGAATCCATCTCTAATAAATCGATTGCCAATACCCTTCCTCCCCAAGGCTTGGTAGCAGAAATTTTTTCAGCAGCAATTTGGCTCCATCCTCCAGGGGCCGCCCCTATATCCACAACTATTTGACCCTTAGAAAAAATTTTATATTTATCGTGAATTTCTAAAATTTTATAAGCAGCTCTAGATCTATATCCTGCCGCTTTTGCCATCTTAACATATGGGTCATTAAGTTGCCTCTGCAACCAACGGGTAGAGGATATTTTTCTTCCTTTAGAAGTTTTAACATGAGTTGTTAAATCACGAATTATTTTTATCTTTTCTGACATTACATCTCTGTTGCTTTTTTAGGACGATATTTAAATAACACAGCCCACATAAAACCAAACACCGCCACTGTTATAAAAATCGGTATTACAGAAACACCTGCTATATAATCATTATAATCATATGTTAATACAGAGTCTATAACTTTAGCTTTAGAATTATATTCTACAACATAAGCTATTACTTTATGAAAAATATAACCAAAGGACATTACTATCATATTACTAACTGCTGCAGCCATACCACTTAATTGCACTTTCACATATGTTGAAATTCTAGAAATTATTACTACTTGATATGCACTGCAAATTCCTATTACTAAACTAATACAGTATAACACAAAAACAGTCCCCCGACCTAATAATAGAAAAGCAAAACAAGACGCCATTATTACCCCAGATATTATAG
>JAOARE010000035.1 GCA_025210695.1 Rickettsiales bacterium | reverse complement strand
TCTAGAGAAAAAGCAGAAGAACTTAATATGAAACCTATAGCTGTATTCAAAGCCTTTACAGCTGTTGGGGTAGCTCCAGAAATCATGGGAATAGGACCTATGAAGGCTATCCCGAAGGCACTGAAAATAGCAGGACTGAAGCAGGAGGATATAGATCTAATAGAACTTAATGAAGCATTTGCATCCCAATCCATAGCTTGTATAAATGAGCTAAGTCTTGATAAGGAAAAAATAAATGTAAATGGGGGAGCTATATCTTCAGGTCATCCCCTTGGATGTACAGGCGCATATCTCACTATTAAACTTCTTTCAGAAATGAAGAGAAGAAATAGCAAGTACGGTATGGTAAGTATGTGTATTGGTGGAGGTATGGGTGCAGCGGCGATATTTGAACTTGTAAAATAAATTTCACTATAAAATTATGGACCTGGGACCTCCCTTGGGATGCACGGGATCCGATTCTACACTTAAGCTTTTTAAAGCTTAAGTGTAGATAGATATAAGGCTTGTCAAGTTTTCTAGAGCTAATATCAGTACTAATAAACAAATTTATAGAGAAGACTTTCTTTCTATTGATTTTCAATGGCTCGAATACTGAGCCCTATCTATAGTTACCAATCGGTTGGCAATGGACTCGCTTATAAGTATTCAGATGAATAAACAAAAATTTATTATTTAAACTTATTATATGAAGGAGGAGTTTATAATGAAACAGCATCTAACAACAACTGTATCATTTGTAACATGGCTTGTGATATGTACTGCGATTTTCCATAAGTTACACGTGCATGCTACGTGGCCAGCATACCTTGTGGTGATTTTCTTCTTTAATTCTCATTTCGATACTAGTAAGCTAAAGTCAATTTTTGGAGGAGGTACAATGGGACTGATTTTAGGTTATACATTTCCAATAATACTTAGTACACTAACTCCAATTATTGGACCTGAGTATGCATTCTATGCGCTTATAGGTATAACTCTTTTAGCAATTATTGGTTTAGGTCCAGTAGCTGACTTTTTATTTAATCCCGTAACATTTGCCTATGCTCTTTTGGTATTATTAAACATGGGAGAGGTACATGAACATATTTTCACATGGCTGTTGACACATTTCATAGGCGGAGCATTGTGTATTGGTGGAATATATGGTGTTGTGAAAATTATGCATAAGAATGCAAGTAATGAAGAAAAAGCCGCCCATTAAAATCTAATATGTGTCATTGCCCTATGACATTAAAGGAATGCATGGGAGTGAACTCTACGCTTAAGTTATATAACTTAAGTGTAGAGCTGACACATAATTAATGTAGTCGTATAGTTAATAGAGATAGGCAACTTCAAGGTTTAATAAATTTCAAAGAAAAAATGTAGAAACATTCACTATTTTCTCTAAAACCTTAATACTGTTTATCTATAGTAGGAGGAGATTCAATAATGAACAATGATACATGGATTGGCAATTATTCTCTTTTTAGGTCACGTATTTCTCCTGAAAGAGAAGCAGTGTATGACTATGATAATAAAATTCATTATACCTATAGGGATTTGGAAGATAGATCTAATTTATTAGCGAATTATATGGTTGAGAAATTAAATGTCAAAAAAGGAGATAGAGTAGCTTTCTGTACGCGAAATTGTATAGAGTTAATTGATGCATATTATGCTACTGCTAAGACGGGTGCGATTTTCGTAACATATAATCTGCTGTTATCTGAACAGGAACTAATAGAAATGATTAATAATGAAGAACCTAAAGTATTGTTCTATGAAGAGTTAATTAAAGATAAAATTGGAAAAATAAAATCAAAGACTAAGATACAAGATTATATTGCATTATCAAATGCAAAGGAAAAAATAGAAGGCATACATTATGAAGAAATTATGAACTATGGGAATAATGCTTATAGGGAAGAGAAGAATTTAGAGCTTGAAGATATCCATATGCTTATTCATACTGGTGGTACCACAGGAGTACCTAAAGGAGCAAAAATATCTCATAGATCTGTGATATATAATTCTATTAGTGGAGTTTTAACATTTAATTTATCCCATTTGGATAGTACATTTATCTTAACACCAATGTTTCATACCGCTGGATGGAGTGTATTGAATCTTCCGCATCTCCATGTAGGTGGGCGAATAATAATTAGTAAGAAGTGCGATCCTAAATTAGCACTAAAAATAATAAATGAAGAAAAACCTACCACATTACTGGGTGTTTCAACAATATATAGAATGATGATAAATCAACCGGAATTTGAAACAACGGATTTTTCTTCCTTGAGGTGGATGATAAGTGCTGCAGCACCAACTCCAATTGATATTATGGAAAGATTTTGGAGGAAAGGGGTAAAATTTGTACTTGCCTATGGTATGACGGAATCAGGACCAAATAATCTAACTATCCAGGCAGATGATATGGAGCTAAAAGAAATAAGAGAAAAATATAATTCTGTAGGAAAACCATTTTATTTTACACAAGTTAAAATTGTAGATGATGAAGGTAATGAAGTAGGAGTAAATGAATGCGGAGAAATTATTTGGAGTGGTCCGGGAATATTCTCTGGATATTGGAACAATGAAAAAGATACCAGTGCAACATTACGGGATGGATGGGTATATACAGGGGATATAGCTAGAAAAGATGAAGATGGATTTTATTATATAGTTGGAAGAAAAAAGAATATGTTTATCACTGGTGGTGAAAATATATTTCCTCCAGAAATAGAAGCAGAAATATATAAGCATCCATCAATCCATGAAGTATGTGTTGTAGGTGTACCTGATAAGAAATGGGGAGAAGTTGGTAAAGCGGTTATTACGCTAAAACAAGGCAAAAACATTGATACAAAGGAATTAAAGGAATTTTTAAATGGCAAAATAGGAAGTATTAAAATTCCAAAGTATGTACAGGTTATTGAAGAAATACCTAAAAACAATACTGGAAAAATTCAAAGAGGTACTATAACTAGATTATATGGATAAGTACAACAATTTTAAGTTGTATTTTAAATAAATACATAGAAGGATTTTTCCATAATAGGTAATTTGTTTAGAAGGATAGAGTAAAGATGATTAAAAGAAAACTAGAGATAAAAAATAAATTTGAATTACGTGCAAGGCAGGCTTCGTTATTTGTAAATACTGCAAATAAATTTTTTTCCGAAATATTCATACAGATGGGAAGTATTAATGTAAGCGGAAAAAGTATATTGGGAATAATGGTTCTAGGAATTCATACAGGGAGTTCTATTACCATTTCCATAGATGGTATAGATGAACAAGAAGCTATGGAAGAGTTGACGAAATTCATAGGTGTTAATACTAATTATAAATTAGCGAATGATAATTTAGGGTGCAATAAAGATTGCTAAAAATCAGATGCACATGGATAAAATACAAGCCTTGCTGATAAGTTAAATTAATGAAAGTATTAAAATATATTTGTTGGACTGACAGTGATATTTATATTATTGTCAGTATTTTTGTGTCTCATAATGGGAATATACTAAATCATTAAATGAAATTATGGAGGTACAACTATTGCACATCCCATAAAAAAATTGCACTTAATATTAAATGATATATATTTCATGAGTTTATATTTATAAAAAAGTAGCTTTATTTCAATATGTTCATCGGTTTATACAAGGTATATGATTATGGCACGAAATTTGCTAATGTAATATATCGTCAAAACAATAACAAATAAAACCTAAATATTAAGGAGGTTTCCTATGAATCTTACGAAGGAACAAAAATTAGTAAGAAAAGCAGTAAGAGAATTTACTGAAAAAGAATTAGCTCCACTAGCGGCAGAAATCGATAAAACTGGCGAATTCCCAAAAGAATTATTTGCTGAATTAGGTAGATATAGTTTATTATCTGTGCCTACACCTAAGGAATATGGAGGAGCAGGTGGGGACTATATGTCCTATGCAATAACTGTGGAGGAATTGTCAAAACAATGTGCTTCAACTGCACTTTATGTATCGGGTACATCATCATTATTCACTTGGCCTATATTGAAGTTTGGTACAGAAGAACAAAAACGAAAGTATGCGGTTCCACTAGCGAAGGGAGAAAAAATAGGTTGTTTTGCATTAACTGAAGCTGGTGCAGGTTCAGATGCTGCAGCTCAACAAACTACAGCTGTTTTAGAGGGCGAACACTATACACTAAATGGAACCAAGTGTTTTATTACTTTAGGTGCTGTAGCAGATATTGCCATAGTTTTTGCAATGACAGATAAGGCTAAGGGTTTAAAAGGAATAAGTGCTTTTATAGTTGAGACAAACTCTCCAGGTTTTTCAGTAGGTAAAAATGAAGATAAGATGGGGATAAAGGGAACCGTGACATCTGAGTTAATATTTGAAAATGTTAAGGTGCCTAGGGAAAATCTTCTTGGCAGAGAAGGTAAAGGATTTAAAATAGCAATGGCAACCCTTGATGGGGGAAGACTTGGAATAGCAGCACAGGCTTTAGGGATTGCACAGGGTGCAATGGATGAAACCGTTAAGTATCTCAAGGAAAGACAACAATTTGGAAAACCATTAGCGAAATTCCAAGGTATTCAGTGGATGATAGCAGATATGGAAACAAAAATAAATGCAGCAAGATTGCTTGTATATAATGCAGCATTACAAAAAGATTTAAAGTTACCTGCAGGAAAAGAATCTGCAATGGCAAAATTATATGCGGCGGAAGTAGCTATGGATGTTACTACTAAGGCTGTACAATTACATGGCGGATATGGATATACAAAGGATTATCCCGTTGAAAGAATGATGAGGGATGCAAAAATAACTGAGATATATGAGGGTACTTCACAGGTACAAAAAATGGTTATAGCTGCAAACGTTCTGGGTTAGATGAGTCTAGCTGTATATTTTAATAAGATAAAATAAAGAGGAGGAAGAAACATGAAGGTTATTGTTTGTGTAAAACAAGTTCCTGATACAAACGAAGTGAAAATAGATCCTGTAAAGGGAACCCTTATTCGTGATGGTGTTCCGAGCATACTAAATCCAGATGATGCAAATGCATTGGAAGAGGCACTGGCATTAAAGGATAAATGTGAAGACGTTCATGTAACGGTACTTACAATGGGACCACCCCAAGCTGATGAAATGTTAAGAGAATGCTTAGCAATGGGAGCGGATGAGGCCATTCTTTTAAGTGATAGAGCCTTCGCAGGTGGCGATACATGGGCAACATCTAATGCGTTAGCAGCAGC
>JAOARE010000034.1 GCA_025210695.1 Rickettsiales bacterium | reverse complement strand
GTTGCTGACACTGCTGCAGTGGCAACCTCCAATAAACTAGGAGACATTAGAGATGCATTAAAAAGCAATACACATGATCTAGAATCACATACAAAAACCCCAAATACTACCCCCTTAAAAAGCCAAAAAACTTGGAAAAAAAAGAAAGAACGCGTTAGCTTATTTTTTAGTTTTGATTAGATTTAAAGATCATGGATACAGTTTTTAGTTGACATATTACTTATAAACCTTGCATACTTGTATTAATAATCACAGTTATTTAACTTAAAAAAAGGATTAAAAACATGTCAAGATTACTACTAATAATAACAGCTCTATTTCTTGTTTCTTGTGCAGATTCAGTAAACAAAAATTTCAAAGACAGTGATGATAAAAAAATTGAATCAATGATCACAAGAGGAGTAACCACAAAACAAGACCTTCAAGAGACCTTTGGTAAACCAACTAGTATAGATTTTGATAAAAGTGGTCAAGAGACATGGTCATATGCATATAGCGAAGCCAGTGGCAATCCTTTAAATTACTTTCCTGTTAGCAGTATGCTAAAAGGACAAACAGGAACAACCAGAGAAATGCTAATAATCTTTAATGGAGATATAGTTCAAAACTATGTAATAACTAGCAAAGAAGAAAAAATTAAAAAAGGCGCTCTAGATGACTAATAATCTATAAAAACAGCTATATTGTAAATAATAAATTTAAGAGGAAATGAAACCATGTCAAGAATACTATTAATAATCACTGCTCTGTTTCTTGTGTCTTGTTCAAGTTCAGTAAATAAAAATTTTAAAGACAATGATGATAAAAAAATTGAATCAATGATCACAGCGGGAGTATCCACTAAGCAAGACATTCGTAACACTTTTGGAGAACCAACTAATATAGAGTATTCAAAAACCAACCATGACAAATGGACTTATGAATATAGTGAGGCCAGCAATAATCCTTTAAATTATATTCCTGTTACCCGTATACTTAATGGGCAAAGCGGCACTACCAGAAAAATGGTTATATTATTTAACGGTAACGTAGTTGATAAATATGCACTGAGTAGCAACGATGAAAAAGTTAGCAAAGGAGTTCTAACTGACTAACCTATAATAAGGAGATATTAGAATGAATTATCCTGTTTCTGCTCAAAACCATATAACTGTTTCATCTTCTGTTCCAGAAACTTTTATGGCCCATCTTGCTGCAGAAAAAGCAAATAATAAATCTAATTATCAAATTGATGACGTAGATGTAAGAGAATTTGTAGGAGAATGTTGGAAATTACTTTCTCCGGAGGAGAGAAAGCATTATAGAGATCAATTAGACAATCCTGAATTGACTCTCTCCTCAGGACCAACCATAAAGAAATTGGCCTTTGACCTAAATCGAGGATTAATGTCAGCTTATAATGAAGCATCCAAGAACAAGACTGATATTTATGATGAATTAGATGCACAGGTTACTAATTTTAAATATGTAAATCTTTCTAACTCAGACTTAGAGAAGGATAAAAAACTAGGCCTTTTTACTAACAAACCTTTTCAAAATCGAGATGAATTTAAAGATCAACCTTTATTGGCCATCTCTATGGAAACCGCTTTATCAACTTTTCCTTCCATAGAGCGCCTAGGATATACTGAAGCAGAAAAATCTAAGTTTATAGATAGCACCGCAGCAATTCTTACAGGACTCACAAAGGATCAAACTATATTAAATAGAGGATCTTTAGATCCAACTTTAACCAGCTCCGTAGCAGCATATGTTGATAAAAACTTTAAAGATCTTCAAGATCTTTCAAAAGAAGAGCAAGTGGCAATTGGAAATGCCTTCAAACAAGAATATAAAAAACTTTATGCAGAACAAGAGCAGGATAATAAAAGACAAAAAAGAGCAAAAGGATATCCTGTAGAAATATCTCCAACAAAATTAGCTAATGGCTTTGAAAGACTTACAGTTGAAAAGAAACTACTGAAATCATCAGATAAATTTGTTACCATTGATATGAACACACCTAAACCACAAACTAAAGAATCCAAGCGCTCTTCTTCACCACTAGAATTTTTACGCAAGAGGTTTTCTTTCTCCCCTAATCAAACAAGTTCAGTGAGCACTACTTCAGCAACAATTAAAGCAAACAGTAAAGATAAAAGGCAAGCAAGATAAAATTTTCATTAATTAACTGGGCAATCTTCTCCAGATCCATAAGTTAAATCAGACATAATGGAAAGTTTTGTTTTATTTTTATCCATCAATAAATGATAGATAGATTTTCCTTCTAATACCCTCTGCACGTAATTACGAGTTTCGTGGAAGCTAATCCTCTCCATCCAATCAATAATATCTTCAAGCTTATCCTCCATTAACCTTGGATCGCCATTGTTGTCAAGCCATCTCTGCACAGCCTTATCTCCTGCATTATAAGCTGCTATGCTTAATATATAAGATGGATTATAACATGTTGTTAGTTTGTTTAGATGAGCAGTTCCTAATTGGGTATTAAAGTGAGGGTCTGAAAGCAGTTTATCTTTTCTATATTTTATTTTTAAGTCTGCTGCAGCTTCTTTTGCTACAAAAGGCATTAACTGCATCAACCCCATTGCTCCAGCACTACTTACAGCTCTGTGGTTAAAAACGCTTTCTTGACGAATTAAAGACATAACTAAAGCTGGATCCAACCTATGTTCTTTATAAACAGATTCTAAAATAGGATAATTACTATGTATTATATGAATATCTCTATAACTGGCATGCTTAGCCGCTTCAACAGATAAATGATGATGATTAAGCTCAAACCCTAATTTAGTAATTAAAGCAATTTCAGCTAAACTTCTGCTATTATCTATAGCTTTAGTTATGAATGACTGTACCAAATTATTATATTTCTTACTCTCATGTAACACCAAAGCTGCATTCACTAATATATTATTTTTAAAATGTTCTTTATCTGCAGGAGTTGGCTCAGGATCATCAGGGATATTAACCTGACAATCATTTATCTTACAAACCGCCAACTGACCATAAAAACTAGTATAATATTTAGCTGCCACTTCATACCAGTAATTACTATTAGCATTATCCTGCAGTTTTTCATAGCTTCTTGCTAACCAATAAGCTGCCCTTGATACACTGATAGGACGCTTAACCTTCTTATACATGTTATTAAAATGAGTTATTGCAAGCTTTGGCTTATTTAAAAATCTAAGCGCTATCCAACCAGAGAGCCATTCCGCATCGCTATATTCTGAACTACTGATATTTCCATGTGAACTTGCAAATAAATAAGCAGAATTGTAATCAGAGTCTATGATTAAATCTCTAATAACTCTAGTTTTCATAGTCCAAAAATATCTTTGATAAGGAGTACGAATTTTAGAGGACGATTTAAGAATCTGAATTAGGCTATTTTCATCATTCTTATTATTATAAAACCTAGCTATATCGTATAAAATGCCAGGATATTTTTGCGAGTCTTTATATTTTTTTATTGTATAATTATCACCCTTTTGAATACTAATTCTTGCTTTATATAGTGGAAGAGCTTCCTTTGAAACATAATGTAACAATCTTTTTGCTTGATCTGGATTTTTGTTAAAAAGCATATAGTCTAATCTAGCAATGTGATCTGTCTTAACAAGAACATTACCATATAACTTTAAAAACTGCTTTTCGTCTTTCTGACTAAAAACAGCTTCTTTCCATACTTCTTTTATATATCTAGTTTTTTTCTTGCCATCTGATAATAAGGTTATATATTTCTTCTTACCGTTATTTGTTATTGGAGGATTAGCATTAAACCATGCTAAAGCATCAACATCTTTAACAGATGTAAAATCACTTTCTTCAATCTTTTGCCTTAGGATATAAATTTTTGGCCAATTAGGATGTTTTTTGATAAAATCTCTTAACTGATAAAAACTTGGATTATTTTCATTATATAACTCTAGCCAAGTAACTAAAGTTTCTAGTTTAGGGTTGTTTTTTTTAGCTTCCGCCCATTTTTTATTATCAATGCTTTTTATAAAATCCGAATGGTCAACAGCTATTGCTGAATATGAGAGCAACCAAAACAATAAAAGTAAGCGTATCACAACCAACGCAAAATCACTCCTCCCCAAGTTATTCCTCCACCAAGAGCAGTTAGCATAACCAACTCATTAGATTTAAGCTTACCAGATCTAGCATGATGATCAAGCGCTAAAGGAATTGTGGCCGCTGAAGTATTAGCTTGCATATCTAAAGTCATAACCACTCTTTCTTTAGGAAATGAAAGCTTTGTTGCAATGGAGTCTAATATCCTAGCATTCGCCTGATGGGGAATGATCCAATCCACATCTTCTATTTTATATTTTGATATATTTAATAAATCTAGCAGAGTCTTGCTCATTTTTTCTACGGCATGTTTAAAAACTTCCCTACCAATCATTTTCATAACTCCAGCAGTTTGCGTTGTAGCAACTCCACCATCAGCATATAAGATAGATTCTTGACAACCATCTGCATTAATTTGGCAAGCAATTATTCCTTCATGATCTTGCATAGCTTGAACCACAACAGCCCCTGCTCCATCTCCAAATAAAACACAGGTATTACGATCAGACCAATCTACGATCTTTGACATAGACTCAGCACCAATAACTAAAACCGTCTTTGCCCCACCAGATTTAATAAAATTATCAGCCACAGTTAAACCATAAATGAATCCAGAACATACTGCCTGAATATCAAAGGCTGATGCATTCTTAATCCCTAATTTTGCTTGAACTTTAGTGGCAACAGATGGAAAAGTGCTGTCAGGAGTTGTGGTGCACACAACAATCATATCCACATCATCTACAGAAATATTTGCCGCCTTAATAGCTTCTTTTGCAGCTTCAGCTGCTAAATCTGAAGTAAGCTCTCCTTCTGCAACAATATGTCTTTGTTTAATTCCCGTTCTGGAAACTATCCACTCATCACTAGTGTCAACCATTGTTGATAATTCATCATTTGAAAGAATCTTAGAAGGAAGGTAACTTCCCGTACCCGTAATTACGCTAGAATATTTATTCATAAAATTTGCAGTATATTTAAATGTTACTGTATAGGAACAGGATTATCACTTAAGGTATTCAAGTAAGCAATAACATCTGCCACATCTTCAGGATTTTTAAATCCAATGAAATTCATCTTAGTTCCAGGTATAAATGTTTTTGGTTTGTTTATCATATGATATAAATCTTCATAAGTCCAAGTGCCTCCCTTCTCCAATAACGCCTTAGAATATGCAAAACCACTCATATGTCCCTTTTTGTTATTCACAATATTCCACATATTAGGACCGATTTTATTAGGGCCTCCCTTTGTGAAATCATGACACATGACACATTTCTTTACCAATTTAGCACCTTTATTAACATCAGCTTTTGCTAATAATGCAATAATATCAACTTCAACCTCAACTTCTTGAGAATCTACAGATTGGGCTGTTTCAGATACCTCAACAATATACCCTGGTTTTACATTAATTTTGGGATGATATAAGATATCTGCAAAATTACCTGCAACCATACCTATTAAACCCGCAACTAATACAGAAGCAATTATTTTATTTAATTCTAGTCCTGACATGAACAGCCTTATTTTGTTAAATTTAGAATACGATCTATTATGATAAATTCCTTATATATAATCAAGCAAAATTGAAAATTTCTTTTTACCACAAACTATTTTCCTAAAATAATGATTGACCCTAACTTTCAAGCGATGATATAATATATTTTGCACTTTATAATTACAAAGGAACAAACATTATGCCCATTATGCCAGCAAAAATTATAAAAAACTCAATCGCTATTTTATTACTGCAGTCTTCATTAGCTAATGTGGCATTAGCTACAGAATCTAATATATGGAGTTTT
The DNA here is from genome assembly GCA_025210695.1 of Rickettsiales bacterium. Lineage (NCBI taxonomy): Bacteria > Pseudomonadati > Pseudomonadota > Alphaproteobacteria > Rickettsiales > Rickettsiales bacterium. Next base: position 3,604 of record JAOARE010000034.1, on the reverse strand, counting down.
GTTGGAAGAGTGGAGCCAGACCACTGGAGTAAACTTGATAAAAAATTTGAGGCTTGCAACGATGGAGGCCCCAAAGAAACTATAGTAATCACAGACGCAAACTTACCTAAAGATCCAAAACCTTTAACATTTGATTATAATGCTTACCCTGCTTCTAGCTCTAAAGCCGCACCTTCTAAACACATAACTATTGGAGAAGAAGAATATAAATTAGTAGAATTTCATATTCGTTTACCTGCAGAACATTCCATAAATGGCAATGTTTCTAAAGCTGCTATACATTTTGTTCATGAGAACACAAATCAAGATGCAATTAATAAAATTGCTATCGTGGGTGTTATGTTAAAGACAGGTAACAGCAATGAAGTTATTAGAAATCTTATAGCAACTTACAACAAAAGTGACGCAGAAAAATTTGCTGTAGAAGATGGTAATCTAATGTCATTAGTACCAAGCAACACAGAATATTACTTTGATACCACCTCCCTCACCACTCCTCCATGTACAAAAGAAGGTGTTAGTTGGTATATAATGAAAACCCCTATAGAGATAAGTAAAGAAGAATTTGCTTCACTGTCATCTACTATTGAGAAATAAAATTTAATAAGGATTTGTAGATATTTTTGAAAATATTGATGAGCTTCAAGAAAGATTAGCTATTGAAACCAAACTGAATAATGAAGCTCATAGCACTATGATTTTTCTAACATAAGCACTATATACCTTTTGCATATTTTTTTTTAAAATCAAGCCTATTAGTAAAAAATTATTCTTTAGGCGCCGCTTAACCAAATTATTATGGAAGGAGATGGTTTCTAATTTAGTAAAACTACCTCTTTCTATAATTTGTCTATTGATTTATAATCTACTAGATAGAAGAACAAAGAACATGTATAGTTAATCCTAGAACTTTTGGGATAAATAATGATTAACATAGAAAAAATAATTAACATTGCCAAACAGGCTGGTGATATCATCATGAGCTATTATAACAATGAAGATATAGGTATTCATTATAAAAAAGACTCCTCTCCCGTTACACAAGCAGATTTAGCTTCCAATAAATTTATTTGTGATTCTTTAACTAAATTATACCCTTCTATTCCTTTAATTTCAGAAGAGAGCGAAATAAACTCTCCTATAAAAAACTCTGTGTTTTGGTCTATAGACCCATTAGATGCCACTCAAAGTTTTATTGAAAGAAGTGGAGAATTCACTGTTAATATTGCTTTAATTAAAGATAACGAGCCTAACATGGGAGTAATATATGCTCCATTAAGCCAAAGACTATATTATGCTGAGAATAACAAAGCATATAAAAAATTAGGAGATACTCCCCCTATTTTAATAAAAACCAGAACATCTCCTAAATCTGGACTCATTGTTCTTACTAGCCGTCACTATAAGGATCAAAAAAAACTTGATTTATACCTAAAAGACAAAAAAGTTGATCAAATAATTTCTATCTCAAGCTCAATTAAAATATGCTTAATAGCTGAAGGGTTGGCTGATTTATACCCTCGCTTTGGTAGAACAATGGAATGGGATACAGCAGCAGCTCATGCAATATTAAATGCAGCTGGAGGAAGCATAAAAGATTCAGGTGGAAAAAATTTAAGTTATGGCCATTTCAAAAAAGAATACTCTAATCCAGAATTTATAGCCTCTTCAAGCTAAAGCATTGCTTCTTCCTTTATTCTTTATATAATAAATAAAAATTTTATAAGAGTATCATTTATATGAGAGGACAAGCAAAAACTGTAAAAACACTTAAATTAACTGGCAATATTTACCTATTGCATAGAGACGATGAAGAAATTGAAAAAGCTCAAGTAGGTGATGTATATCTTTACCTTAACAATGAGGAAGATCTTTATGCCCTAATTATGAATAATTATAATATAAAGGGCTATAAGGGATATTTCAAAGCTAAAGTTTATGATGGTTACAACTGGTGTTTATTAAATGTTTTAGACTTTTTTGAAGATCGCATCCATCAATTTGGTAAAAATGAAATTTGTCTTTATAGATATAATTTATGCCAGGAAAGATTAATGGAAGAAGCAGGTATCACTATTTATCGTACCTACCGCGAGCATTACACAACTCAAGAGCCCGTATTCTCAGAAAAATATAAAGGCAAAAAAAAAATAAAGCAAAATAATAAACTTTAATCTGAAGATGAATTCACACTTGCTTAAAACGCTGTAAATCTTTATCTTATTTAAAACTAAATTATTTGATCTATAAATAATGCCAATAACCAAAAAAGATCTTTTACATAAAATAGACAGCCCTAAGGATTTGCGCAAGCTTAACACACTTCAATTACCTCAAGTTTGCCAAGAGCTACGCCAAGAAACTATTGAAGCAGTATCACATACAGGTGGGCATTTAGGGGCCGGTTTAGGAGTGGTAGAACTAACTGTGGCTCTGCATTATGTATTTAACACTCCACATGATAGATTAGTTTGGGATATTGGCCATCAAGCATATCCCCATAAAATTCTTACCAACAGACGCAAGGAAATGCTCAGCATGCGTCAAGAAGGTGGTTTATCTGGGTTCACTAAAAGACTAGAGAGTGAATATGATTGTTTCATTGGTGGGCATGGCGCGACCTCCATCTCTTCTTCATTAGGTATGGCACTAGCAAGAGATTTACAAAAAGAAAAAAGGGAAGTAATTGCAGTTATTGGAGATGGAGCAATGACAGCAGGAATGGCTTATGAAGCAATGAATAATGCTGGAGATTTAGGAAGCCGTTTAATTTTAGTGCTCAATGACAATAGAATGTCTATAGCACCTGCCACCGGTGCATTAACAACTTATCTAACAAAACTAATCTCCTCTAAACCATATTTATCTTTCCGCGATACAAGTAAAAAGATTTTAAAATTATTCCCAAACCCAATCAGAACTATTATGAAGAAGTTTGAGAGGAATACTAAAGATCTAATCAATGATGGTAATTTCTTCGAGGAAATGGGATTTTATTACTTAGGCCCCATTAATGGTCATAATGTTGAAGAAATGGTGTCACTGCTAGAAAACATTAAAAATGACCATAGCATCAATAAACCTATTCTGCTCCATGTGGTTACAGAAAAAGGAAAAGGATTCTCATCTGAGAAATCATGCCAAGAGAAATATCATGCAGTAGGCAAGTTTGATTTAAACACTGGAAAACAAAAAAAATCTTCTAGTGAAACTCCCTCTTATACTAAGGTATTTTCAGATTGTTTATTAAACCTAGCTAAAAAAGATAAAAAAATTGTAGCTATCACAGCAGCAATGCCTTCAGGAACAGGACTTCAACAATTCTCGGAAGTTTTTCCAGATAGAATGTTTGATGTAGGAATGGCAGAGCAGCATGCAGTAACTTTTGCAGCTGGTCTTGCTTGTGATGGAATCAAACCATTTCTGGCACTTTATTCCACTTTCCTACAAAGAGCTTATGATCAAGTTATAAATGACGTAGCCTTACAATGCCTACCTGTTCGTTTTATTATAGACAGAGCTGGATATGTTGGCGCAGATGGCCCTACTCATGCTGGTTCATATGACATAACTTATTTATGTGCATTACCTAACTTTATAGTTT
>JAOARE010000033.1 GCA_025210695.1 Rickettsiales bacterium | reverse complement strand
GATTTAGATCGTAAAGTGTTAGCTGATTTAGCAGTGAGAGAACCAGAAGCTTTTAAAGCAGTGGTGGAGCAAGCTAAAAAAGCGTTAGAGAAAGCTAAAAAAGCTGCTTAAAACTTTTCCTGTCATTAAAAATTTTAACCTCATCTTGCAAAAGGTGAGGTTTTTATTCCTAAAAATCTAAATTCTGATAATGAGGAGGAGGAGTAAATCCAGCCAACCTATCTGAAAGAAGTGCTCTAAATCCTGGGCGAGACTTTATCACAGCATACCATTCTTTAGTTAATTGATGTCCAGCCCAATCCATATCCCCCAAGTAATCAACCACAGATATTTGAGTAGCTGCAGCTAAATCAGCTAAACTCAAACTATTTCCTGCTAATCTTTTTCTAGAATGAAGCAATAATTCCATATAATCTAAATGGTGAGTTAGATTATTTCTAGCTGCCTTAATAAAATGAGTTCTTGGAGATCCTCTATTCATGTAATGAGACATTATTTTTTCTTCTACAAAATATCTAGTCACTTCGTGATAGAATCTATCACAGAACCAATGAAATAAACGACGAATCTCAGCATTCATCAACTTATCTGTAGTTAGAAAAACTGCTGGAGATTCGGCTTCCTCCAGATATTCACAGATAGCATAAACAGAAGATAATATATAGCTTCCAACTTCCAATCTTGGAATATCAGCTGATGGATCGATAACAGCCACATTTTTCTCCCAAGGCTTCTCTTCACGTAATATAAAACTAGATTGTTTTTCTGCCAGTAATACTCTAATTAATCTAGAAAAAGGGCATAAAGAAAAATGATACAATGTATACATAAACTTAAATACTCACCACTATTGCTCGTTCAATACCGCCTAAATCAAACAACATTTTATTTATAATATAACTCTGCTGCATGAATATTTGCCTAACAGATTTTCCTTGATCGAATCCAAATTCAAGTATAGCATAAGCTTCTGGTTTTAAAAGAGAGGATATTTGCCTAGCTAAATATCTATATGGATCTAAACCATCATCTCCCCCATCTAGGGCCAGAAGAGGATCATAATCTTTAACATCTAACTCTAAGGCAAGAATATCTCCAGTTGGAATATAAGGAGGATTACTAATAATAAGATCAAATTTCTCCATTAAATCGTCAGCCCAGTTCTGCCTTATACATTTAGCCCTATCTCCTAATTCCAATAGCTCAATATTCTCTTTCACCACCTTTAAGGCTTCCTCTGAAATATCACTTGCTATTCCTGTAGCATTTGGGAATTCTTTTAGAATAGAGAGCAATAGGCAACCACTTCCACTACCAATATCTAAAACTCTAAGGGCATCGTTTTTATTAGGAAAGAGATTTATAGCAGTTTCTATAATAACTTCACTATCTGGACGAGGATCTAGAACATGTTTATTCACCACAAAATCACTAGACCAAAAAGATTTCTTGCCAATAATCTTAGCCACCGGCTCATGGTTTATTCTTCTATTTATATACTGATTATAAACAGCTATCACATCTTTTGGGATTATTAATTCTGGTTCTAAATATACTGTCTCTTGTGTTATTTTCGCTGCATATTGCAAAAGCAACCTAGCATCCAATAAAGCAGTTGGTATATTAGCATCATTTAAATCAATAATGGCTGCATCAAGTAAGGTTTTTAATTGCATTAACGTAAACTAGATATGTTTCTTGAATAATTCTCAGGCCCATCTTTAAAGATATAATCACCGGAAACTAAAACATCAGCCCCCGCACTGATCACCTGCTTGCCAGTGGTTGGATTAATCCCTCCATCCACTTCTAATTCTATTAAGCGACCTGTATTTATAATTTTATTTTTGATGTTCTCAATTTTCTTTAATTGGCTTGAGATAAATTTCTGCCCACCAAAACCAGGATTAACTGACATCACTAAAATTAAATCCGCTATATCCATAACATAATCTAATTTGTCTTCATGGCTTGATGGAACCAAAGAAACCCCGGCCTTTTTACCCAATGACTTTATTAGGTTAAGACTTTTGTCTAAATGAGTGCATGCTTCTGCATGAATGGTAATTATATCAGCACCAGCTTGAGCAAATTCTTTAATATAATGATCAACATTATAAGTCATTAAATGTACATCAAATACTAACTCGCTATGGCTGCGGAGAGATTTAACAACTTTGGGGCCAATGGTAATATTGGGAACAAAATGACCGTCCATAATATCAATATGTATATAATCTGCAAATTCACTAATTGTCTGTATTTCCTCACCTAATTTAGAAAAGTCAGCGGACAAAATAGATGGGGCAATTTTAGTAGATTTATTCATCCTGGTCTTCAAGTTCCTCTTCATCTTGAGCTTCTTCTTGCTGAGCGGCCCCCAATGCATAAACACATAAATCCTCAAAGGAAACACCATTTTGTTCAGAAATATCTTTAAGTTTTGCTATAGAATCCATAACTTCTGGGGGAATATTTCCTCCACGCTCTTTAGATAACCAATTAGACTGGAAATGTAAAGGATGATGTTTAGGTTCAGGGTCACCAACATATATAGTAAATGGCGATTTTTGCCCTCCAAAATCACATGGCACAGTAAATTTTTTCATATCATCTCCTTAAAACCATAGCTATAGATACATTGTATTAGCATCCTATACAGAATACAAGCAAAGATTTTGGGAGTGTTTATTATAAATAGACTAGATAGACAGCGGTATAAAATGAAGCTAAGAGTTTTTTTCTGTAATCCACATTCTTCTTGGCAGAAGGGAGCTGTAGAGAATTTAAATGGTAGAGTGAGGATTTTGCTGCCAAAGAACTCATCTGTTAGAGGAGTTTCTATTGCGCATATTGACTGGGTAGAAAATATAATTAATAATACTCCTCTTGAAGCTTTGCATCAAAACATCCTGTTTCCCTAGATTCTTGAATCCACCGAGCGTAAAGAAGAATCTTAGGACATTGAAATACTTGAAATGGATGAGCTTTCTACTTTATATTAAAAAATCCTTGAAGAAAAAAAACAGGGGAATGGACGTGTCCATACACCAGAATTTGGACTGCTGTGGATAGGAACAGATTTAAAACTATTGTGTTTAAAATAGATAATGGTAACAAAAGTAACTTTATAGAGTTAGTGTATATAGAGTTAGTGATAGATTTAGTGTATGAAGTCGAAGGAAAATGTGGTTATATAGAATATTTGTGTGCCGACAAGAATCCTTCCTATAGTTATTATAAATTAGCAAATAAAACTATGGACTGGTATTGTGTATATAGTATAATTTGTATTATCTAGATGTCTTTACTTTTTATATAAATCTTATGAATAAGTCAGAGCTTATTACTAAAATTCATGAAAGCTATCCTTTTCTAACAACCGCCCAAGTGGCTGATGTGGTGAATATTGTTTTTGAAGAGATGGTGAGTTCTTTAGCTAAAGGAAAAAGAATAGAGATTAGAGGTTTCGGATCTTTCTCTATAAGGAGAAGAAAGGTGCAGGCTAAATTTCCAACATCCCCTGAAGAAAAAATTGCCTTTGAAGAAAAAAATGTTGTTTATTTTCGCGAGGGTAAAGAATTTTTCAATCAACTAAATTCATCAGATGAGCATTAAGCAGAAGCGCAGTAGATATTATTTCGGATTTTTAGCTGAAGTCATTGCTTCTTGGTATTTGCGCTTTAAGTTTTATAAAATAATTGACCGTAGATATAGAAGTCCTTTTGGTGAGATTGATCTTGTGGCTAGAAAAAATAACCAAATAATATTTATTGAAGTTAAAGCAAGAAGAGACATTAGCTTAATGGATTTTATTAGCAAAAGGCAGCAACAAAGGATTACTAAAGCGGCAGAGTTTTTTCTAATTAGGAATCCTAGATATCAAAGATATCAAATATGCTTTGATGTGATTATTATGAATAAAATTTTCATTCCTAAGCATTTTAAAAATTATTGGTGAAAGTATTTATAAATTTCTTCTGCAGTTTTTTTGCTAATTCCTTTAAGAGCTACTAGTTGTTTGATACTAGCATTTTTAATTTCATCTATTGAAGTAAAATGAAGAATCAGAGCTTTGCGACGTTTAGGGCCAATTCCTGGTATTTGGTTTAGTTCTGAGAAATTCATAGCTGAAGAACGTTTTTTTCTATGGCTGGTGATGGCAAAGCGATGAGCCTCATCACGAAGAATTTGTAAATATTTCATAACGGCAAAGGATTTATCTAAGGTGAAGCTTTCTTTATTCATTCGGTGAAAAACTTCTTTGCCAGCGTTGCGCTCAACTCCTTTAGAGATGCATACTAAAGGAATATCTAAATTTAAGTTCTTTAATACAGAATCTGCCGAAGTTAAGTGGCCTTCTCCTCCATCAATAAGCAGTAAATCAGGAAGGTTTTCTTTCTTAGACAAACGTTTATTTAACATTTCTTTTAGCATTGCGTAGTCATCACCAATATCAGTGGTTTTGATATTATATTTGCGGTAATGTCTTTTGCTGAATCCATCTTCAGTGGCTACAATCATTGCTCCAACAGCGTGAGCCCCCATGATGTGGCTGTTATCATATACTTCAATTTTTTTAATTGGATGATTAATTTCAAATAATTCTTGAACTTGTTTTAATAAGATTTTTTTTTGATGTTTTTCTTCATATTTTCTATTTAAGGCAATTTTACTATTCTCTTGAGCAAATTGTATAGCTTTAAACTTTTCTCCAGATTTAGGAAGAATAATTTTGGCGTTGAATGCTTCTGTTAATTCTTTTAGTTCTTCTGGAAGGATATTTACTATGGTTTCTTTTGGAATTGAATTATTTTGGTATAGTTGGGCAATGAATAAAGCTAAGATTTTTTCTTCCTCTTCATCTGCAACCCTATCAAAGAAGAAGCAACGATTGCCATAATTTTGACCATTACGAAATAGGAATAATTGGATGCAGGCTATGTCTCCTTCTTTTGTTATTCCTATTACATCTGCATCTTCTAAATTAAATAAATTGGCGTTTTTATTTTGGATATAATTTAAGGAGCGTAATTGATCTCGATATTTAGCGGCCTTTTCATATTCCATATTTTTACTTGCTTGTTGCATATTTAAACTTAGCTCTTGTTGAAGCTTGACAGACTTTCCTTTTAGGAAAGCTAAAGCCTGATTTACATTGTCCTGATATGCTTCTGGAGTTATTTTGTTAACGCAAGGAGCAGAACAGCGTTTTATCTGGTATTGCATACATGCAGTTTTACGTGATGAGAAGAAGCTATCAGAACAATTACGCAAGAGAAAGTTTTTTTCTAAGAATTCGATAGTATCGGTGACTATTTTTGAAGAGGCGAAGGGGCCAAAATATTGCCCATTAGTACTTTTTCTGCCGCGAAACTTGAGGAGTTGAGGAAAGTTATGATTTTGAGTTAATAGAATATAAGGCATCGACTTATCGTCTTTAAGCAGAATGTTATATTGGGGTTTGAGACTTTTGATTAAATTAGCTTCTAGGATTAAAGCTTGAGCTTCAGTATTAACAGTTATGATTTCTAATTTTGCAGTTTTATTAATTGCGAGTTTCATTCTTTCGCATAAGCGATTAAGTTGTGTATAATTAATTATTCTTTTAGATAAATCTTTAGCTTTGCCAATATATAAAACTTTGTCATCTTTGTCTAACATGCGATAAACCCCAGGAAGATTAGGCATATTAAGTAATTCTGTTTTTATAATTTCTATAGCAGTTTTTGTTATCATTTTAACCATATTGATTGCAAAAATTTTATACACTAAAAATGTGGATAACTTTGTTGATGTTTTATAGTATAGCTCTCAGGTCTTAGAAAAACTAGTGCTTTAAGATAGTTTATAAAATAATCAAGTGTTTGCAAGATATTATCTTGACATGAGTAAAACTGGGGCTTGTAGAGCATTGGTTAAAATACTAATCTATTTCTCTTTAAAAAGTGAAGGCTTTATAAACGTGTATTTAGTTAATTGTGCATAACTTATAGTTAATATTCATTGTTTAGTTAACTTCTTACTATAATATATAGCTTCTTATAAAGAATATTGTATATAATAATTTATTTTATTTGAGTATTAATAAAATCTTTGGGAGGTTGAGTAATGAAACAAGCAAAATTAGTAGCTATTTTAAATATAACTCCAAATTCTTTTTCAGATGGTGGATTATTTGTTGAGCCATCAGAGGCTTTAAAACAAGTGCAAAAATTGGTTCAAGCAAAACCAGATGTTATAGATATAGGTGCTGTTTCTACCAGACCTAAAAGTGTTGCTCCTAGTATTAAAGAAGAGAAAAATAGGTTTGATAAAGTGTTGCCAGCAATTTTACCGGCTATTAAAGATTCTTCTGTGGAAGTTAGTGTGGATAGCTATAACTTTGAGGTGTTACAATATTTGATGGAGAAAATGCCAATAGCTTGGATTAATGATCAGAGTGGATTTGAAGATAAGAGAATTATAGATCTTGCTAGGGATACAGATATTAAATTAGTTATTATGCATAATGTAACTCTTCATGTGGATCCAAAGAGGACGGTTCCTGAAGATTTAAATGTTACTTCAGTTGTAAAAAATTGGTTGCTAGAAAAAGCTGAATATTTAATGGATAATGGTATTAGAAAAGAGCAGATTATATTTGATCCTGGTGTTGGTATGGGCAAAACTGCCGAGCAAAGCTGGCAGTTAATTAGAGATGCTAAAATATTTGTAGATTTAGGTTATCCCATATATTATGGTCATTCTCGTAAATCTTTCATGAATTTAATTACAGATCAATCATTTTCACAAAGGGATATAGAAACTGCCGTTATATCAAGCTATCTCTCAAGTCAAGGTGTTGATTATTTGAGAGTGCATAATGTTGAAATGAATGCCAGGGCTATAAGCGTTAATAAGTATCTTGGTCGATTATCTTGCTATTATAATCTTATTTCCTAAAGGAAAATTAGGTATTACATATTTTTGCATCATTGTCATGTGTCTCAAAGTGCTTGATCAGATGGAATAAGAATAAAACTTGATTTTTAGAAGCTAAAATATATAATCTACTTTTAAAGTGATTGTTAATTTAGAGGACTAATATTATATGAGAAGAGTAGTTATAACTGGTATGGGGATTGTTTCTCCTTTTGGTGTTGGGCTTGAAGAAAATTGGCAGAAGTTAATTAATAGCAAGTCTGGTATTTCTAAAATTGAGCGTTTTGATACAGCCAATGTTCCTAATAAAGTAGCTGGTGAACTTAAATATGGTGAAGGAGAAGGGAAATTCAATCCTTTGAATTATCTTTCAAATAAAGAAATGAAGAAAATGGACTACTTCATTACTTATGGAATGATTGCTGCAATTGCCGCTGTTGAAGATGCAGGATGGACTCCAACAGACCAAGAAGAGCTGGATATGACGGGTGTTATGATTGGTTCTGGTATTGGTGGTTTGCCAACCATTGAGGAAACATCGATAACTTTAAATAATAATCCTGAAAAGAGGACTAGTCCTTTCTTTATTCCCTCAGCATTAATTAACTTGGTATCAGGGAATTTGTCAATTAAATATGGTTTTAGTGGACCTAACCATTCGGTGGTTACCGCTTGTTCAACGGGTGCACATGCAATTGGTGATGCAGCAAGATTAATTCAATATGGTGATGCCAATGTTATGGTTGCTGGTGGTACAGAAGGAGCCATTTGTAATGCAAGTATCGCAGGTTTCTCTGCAGCCAAGGCTTTATCCACTAGATTTAATGACGTGCCTGAAAAAGCTTCCCGGCCTTGGGACAAAGACCGTGATGGTTTTGTAATGGGTGAAGGGGCAGGTATCCTTGTTTTAGAGGAATTGGAGCATGCCAAAAAACGTGGTGCAAAAATTTATGGAGAGATCGTTGGTTATGGTTTAACTGGGGATGCATATCATATTACATCTCCTCATCCAGAAGGAAGAGGTGGTTTTAGAGCTATGCAAATGGCAATGAAGAGGGCGAATTTAAACATAGATCAAGTAAATTATATTAATGCACATGGTACTTCAACTCCTATGGGGGATGAGCTTGAACTTGGCTCTGTTCAGCATTTATTTGGTGATAATGCTAAGAAGATGGCAATGTCTTCCACTAAATCTTCAATTGGTCACTTGCTTGGAGCGGCAGGTAGCGTGGAGGCGATTTATTCTATATTAGCTATGAGAGATAATATTGTTCCGCCAACTTTAAACTTAGATAATCCTCCTGAAGAGGCGGTGATTGATTTAGTAGCTCATACTGCTCAAGAAAGACGAGTTGATGTTGCGTTATCAAACTCATTTGGTTTTGGTGGCACCAATGCTTCCTTAATCTTTAAGCGTTATGAAGACTAGAATAATACTAATTACGTTAGTATTTATTTCTATGATTGGCTCAAGTTTAGTATATCTAGAATTGAGCCATTATATAAATGCTCCAAATAACCAGAGCAAGGCTGTTCGCCTAATTATTCCTCGTGGATATTCCGTAAAAAAAATTGCTAAAGAATTAGCTAAGCATCAAGTTATTAAATATCCTAGGGTTTTCTGGACAGTACATAGGGTATTCTTCCCCGATACTTACATGCAAGCTGGAGAATATGAAATTCCTCCCCATAGCTCGGTTAGAGACATTATTGATATGATGCATGAGGGGAGAGTTATTGTTCATAAGTTTATGGTTCCTGAAGGTGGTCTTGCAAAAGAAGTTATTGATCAAGTTATTGCTGAAGAAATGTTGATTGGTAATGTAACTCGTAAATTTAAAGATGGAGATTTTTTAGCTGATACTTATCACTATACTTATGGCGAAACAAAAATGATGCTATTGAAGCGTATCTATAATAAAAGTCAGGATATAATTGATGAACTATGGAATAAACGTGAAGCTAACTTGCCTTTATCTAATAAAGAAGAGGCTGTGATTCTAGCTTCAATTATTGAGAAAGAGACAGGTATAGAGTCTGAGAGATCTAGAATAGCTGGAGTATTTGTAAATCGTTTGCGTAAGAAGATAAGGTTGCAGGCGGATCCTACAGTAATTTATGCTATTACTCAGGGTCAATATATTTTTAAGCGTAGCATTACTTCAAAAGACCTAAGAATAAAATCACTTTATAATACCTATTTGTATACGGGGCTGCCTCCTACAGCAATATGCAATCCGGGGATTAAATCACTTGAGGCTGCGCTTCACCCTTTAAATACTAAAGAAATATTTTTTGTCGCTGATGGGAAAGGGGGGCATAATTTTTCAAGTACTCTTGCTTCTCATAATAAATATGTAAATCATTATCGCAGAGAATTAAAAAGAAAGAGGTAAGTAAAAATGTTTGAGGAAGCCATAATCTTAATATTAGCTTATTTTATGGGTTCGATTCCTTTTGGTTTGCTGATTAGTTTATGTTCAGGTCGTGGAGATATACGCAAACTTGGCTCTGGAAATATTGGTACAACTAATGTATTGCGAACTGGCGGTAAAGTATTGGCTCTGCTAACTTTGATAGCAGATAGTGGAAAAATAATATTAGCTATTTTTCTTGCTAAAATGCTAGGCTTTAATATGGATTATTTAGTAGGAAGCGCGAGTTTTATTGGACATTTATTTCCTGTTTGGCTAAAGTTTAAAGGTGGAAAAGGAGTGGCTAGTTTTTTAGGTCTCGGTTTATATTTATTTCCAAAAGTTGCTTTAATGCTGATGGCCACGTGGATTATTACATTTGCAATATCCAGCTATTCTTCTTTGGCTGCAATAGCTGCTGCAATAGCGGCTATTATTTCTTTGAGTATAACTATGCCTGTGGGGGGTAATTTATTTTTAATGATTACTCTTATTATACTTATTTTAATGAAACATAAAGAGAATATTGTTCGTTTGATTGAGGGTAGAGAGTCAAAGTTTTCAAAGAAGTAATCTTTTAGAAAATTGGGTCAGAATCCTGGTAATATTCATAACCTGCTCCCGATAGTTCATTTAGTTTTAATGATTCTATGTCATGGATTGACGTTATTTCATTATAATATTCCATAGCTTTTTCTAAAGATAATCCAATGATTGTTAAGGTTAACCCTACAATTTTTGTATCTGGTCCGTTAAAGTGAAAGGCTTCTCCCGTGTTTGTAAAAGCAATTCCTAATATATTATTGTTTTCAAGTATGAACTTTAATCCTTTATATGTAATCATGTAGGTATCCCTTATTTGTAAATAATTTTTTAACAATATTAACATGGTTTATTGATCTTTGCAACAGATATTAATATTTTTTAACTGCTGTTTTATAATTGAAGGCTTTGATATGGAGCAAATTATATTGCTATATTCAATGAAATACACTACCCTATATGTGAGTTATTGAAGCATTCGTAGCTCAGCTGGATAGAGCATTGCCCTCCGAAGGCAAAGGTCGGACGTTCGAATCGTCTCGGGTGCACCAATGAGCTTTATATAAATGGAGTTAGAAAGAATGTTACACTTAAAGGACTTTAAAGATTTAAGTAAGTTTCTTAAACATCAAGAAAAGGATCAAGAAATAGTGTTCTGTAATTTTCGTTTTACAGATCCTCGAGGAAGATGGCATCATATGACATATCATATCGATCAGCTTTCTCAAGATACTTTTACTAGAGGTGTGATGTTTGATGGCTCATCAATTAGTGGCTGGAAAGAGATTCATCATTCAGACATGATTATGTTACCGGAGTTATCTTCAGCTTTTATAGACCCTTTCTCACTAAATCCAACTTTGGTATTTATTTGTGACATTATTGATCCAGTGGATGGAAAAGCATATATTCGAGATCCTCGTTCTACACTACAAAAAGCTAAAGATTATTTGAGTAAATCTGGCTTAGCGGATGAGGCATTTTTTGGACCAGAATTAGAGTTTTTTGTTTTTGATTCAGTACGTTTTGATGTCGAAGCTAATGAATCTTTTTATAAAGTGGATTCATCTGAGGGGCCTTATAATACTGGTCGTGAATTTAAAGAAGTAGGTAATCTTGGTCATAGACCAGTGGTTAAAGGTGGTTATATGCCAGTGATGCCTATGGATCACTTTAATGATTTACGAGGTGAAATGTGTTTGTTTCTTAAGCAAGTAGGGATAACTCCATTAATGCACCATCACGAGGTTGCTTCGAGTCAATGTGAATTAGGTTTCAGGTTTGGTGATTTAATAGAAACTGCCGATAATATTCAGAAATATAAATATGTGGCGCATAATGTAGCAGATGGTTTTGGTAAAACGGTAACTTTTATGCCTAAACCAATTCTTGGAGATAATGGTTCTGGAATGCATGTTCATCAATCTCTTTGGAAAGATGGTAAGCCATTATTTTCTGGAGATAAATATGCAGAATTATCAGATGAATGTTTATATTATATTGGTGGAATAATTAAGCATGCTAAGGCAATTAATGCATTTACTAATCCATCTACCAATAGCTATAAAAGATTGGTTCCAGGATTTGAAGCTCCAGTATTACTTGCTTATTCTTCGCGTAATCGTTCAGCATCAATTAGAGTTCCTTATGTTCATTCTGCTAAAGAGAAGAGAATTGAAGTACGTTTTCCTGATCCTACAGCTAACCCATATTATGCATTTGCTGCGATGTTAATGGCAGGACTTGATGGTATTAAAAATAAGATCCATCCTGGTGAAGCAAGTGAAAAGAATCTATATCAATTACCAGAAGAAGAATTAGCAAAAATTAGCACAGTGAGTTATTCATTGAAAGAATCTCTATCCAGTCTTTCGGAAGACAGAGAATTTTTAAAAGTGGGTGGAGTGTTTACTGATGATCAGATAGATGCTTATATTAAGTTAAAAATGACAGAAGTTGCAGAGGTGGAACAATCACCACATCCTGCAGAATATAAATTATATTATAGTAGCTAGAGGAATCTTATGCATAAACATATTAAAGTTGGTAATGTGACATTTGGAAATGATTTGCCATTTGTTTTAATTGCTGGACCATGTCAGATTGAGTCTCGTCAGCACGCTCTTGAAATGGCAGAAGCATTATCTTATATCGCTAAGGAGATGAATATTGGATTTGTTTATAAATCTTCTTTTGATAAAGCTAATCGCACAAGTATTGAAGGAAAAAGAGGAGTGGGATTAGCTAGTGGATTACCGATTTTAGAAGAGGTGAGAGAAACATTTGGCTGTCCGGTATTAACAGACGTTCATACAGAGGAACAATGTGCTATTGTTGGAAGGTCTGTTGATATTCTTCAAATCCCTGCTTTGTTATGTCGTCAAACAGATTTACTTGTTGCTGCTGCTAAAACTGGTAAAGTTGTTAATGTAAAGAAAGGGCAATTTATTGCCCCTTGGGATGCGACTAATATTGTTGCTAAGATAGAGTCATGTGATAATAACAATATTATGCTTACTGAGCGTGGTACATCTTTTGGTTATAATACTTTGGTTTCTGATATGCGTTCATTGCCTATTATGAAGAAAACGAATTATCCTGTTATATTCGATGCTACTCATTCTGTGCAACAGCCAGGAGGACAAGGTGGATCCAGTGGAGGACAGAGAGAATTTGTTGAGGTTTTAGCAAAAGCTGCTGTGGCAGTTGGAGTTGCGGCAGTGTTTATGGAAACTCATCAAGATCCAGATAATTCGCCTAGTGATGGACCTTGCATGGTGCATTTAAAAAACATGCCTAAATTGGTGTCTAAGCTAGTTGAATTTGATAAAATTGCTAAAATGGCTTAATTATAATTTAAGTATTAGAAATTAAGCTGGAGGCCTCGAATCCTATAGGGACGGGGAGTTTTTTGCTATAAATTGCTATGGCTTTAAATAATTCTCCCATTTGTTTTGGGTGAATTAGGCGGTTTAGCCTTGAGTCAATATCTTTTTGTACTTCGGGGCTGGCATTTTTCTTAAGCATTTCAGCGCGAATATGAATGCCAAGATTTTTTAAGAGTTCTCCTTGAGGAACACTGCCATATGTTTTGCAATTATTAGCCAAAGCAGATTTTTTAAGAGCAAAAAAGTCTACATGGGCTGTTAGATCCGCTCTTCCAATATCATTAAAGATTGGATGATATTTATGGTCTTTAATTGCTTGAAGAGTGTAATTATAAGCAGTTCTTTCTAATGGATTTATATCATATCCATAATCAATAGCTAATAGATATCCTGGAGTTTTTTTAAAAATTTCTGCTAGATGTTGAATAATTTCTAGAGCTGGATAGCATATTTCAACAATAGATAAATCTTGGCTATTAGGATGTTCTTCATTTAAAGAATTGCTTAAGCTGTCTGGAATGACTGTTTTTATTATATTGTATTCCTCAAGATTTAAGGTGACTGAGCGCTCATACCAAACATCTTTCTCTTTAACGTATTGGTTAATGGGGAGGCAATCAAAAAATTCATTAGCTAAAACAACAATAGGTAAATCATTAGGTAGAGAATAAATGCTATTATGCCATTTACAAAAAATATTATAGGCGTCAAGGCGTTGCTTTTGAATTTCAATTAGGCGCTTATTAGTTTCAAGAAAATGAATATTAAGAGTTTGATGAAAATTTTCTATATGTTTTGTGGCTCTCAGTAAGTCTTCCATTAAGGTAGCGCGTCCTGGACCTAATTCTACCAGGTTAAATTTATCAGGGCTACCTAGTTTTATCCATGAATCAACTACATATATCCCAAGCATTTCACCAAATAATTGGCTTATTTCTGGAGAGGTAACAAAATCTCCATCTTTGCCAATAGGGGTATGTTGAATATAGTATCCTTCATTGAGATTATACATGGCCTCACTCATGAACTGTGCCATGGTGATTGAGCCATAATCTTGAATTGCTTGTCTGAGATTTCCTATAATTTTCATTTTTGCTTATGCTTTATGCTGTAATATATTATATATGATCCTGCTAGTATCATGGGGATAGAAAGTAATTGTCCCATGGTAATCTTAGCAAAGACAAACCCTATATGTAAATCTGGTTCTCGATAGTTTTCAATCAATCCACGAAATAAAGAGTATAAAAGTAAAAATAGACCAGATGCCATACCTTTAAACTTACGAATTTTATCATATAAGAAAAATAAAATTAGAAATAGTATTAGGCCTTCAAGCAATGATTCATATAATTGACTAGGATGACGAGGAAGAATTTGGTTAGGAAAAATTACTCCCCAAGCTACTTCAGTGGTTCGCCCATATAATTCTCCATTAATAAAATTTGCAATACGTCCTAGAAATAAACCAATGGGCGTGGCGCAGGCTAGTAAATCCATAACTCTAAAGAATTCTACTTTATGTATTCTACAAAAAATGTATGAAGCAATAATTACCCCCAGCAGACCGCCGTGGAAAGACATGCCACCTTCCCAGGTTCGAAGAATTTGTAATGGATTGCTTAAATATAAGAAAAAGTCATAAAATAAAACATATCCTAAACGTCCACCAATAATAATTCCTATTATGATATAAGTGATAAGATCATCAATTTTTTTAGTTTCTAACGGATTGGTTTTGTTGAGTTTATTTAGGTGTTTAATATATATCCAAGACAGTAAAATACCTGCCAAATATGACAAAGAATACCAGGTTATTTTTAAAGGGGTGTTGCTTATTGATAATATTACAGGATCAATATTAGGAAAAATAAATGCCATTGGTTAATTAAGTGTTTTGATATTTTTATATTATAATATATTATATATTTAATAATGGGAGAAAATTATGAGCAATTCTTCAGATTTTACAAAAGTAGTGAATAGTGCTTTTTCAGCTGTTGGTGGAGTGGTAAGCGATGCTAAGGCAGAATTAGATGATAGAATAATGAACTATCTTAGCAAAATGGATTTGGTTAAAAGGGAAGAGTTTGAAGTTGTTCAAAAAATGCTTAAAAAATATTGTTTAGAACAAGAAAAGCTAAAAAAAAGAATTGCTGAATTAGAAAATAATTTAAAGGAGTAGTGATGGTAAAAGATTTAAATAGAACAATTAGAGTGAGAGGGGCTATCAAGATTGTTATAGGAATACTGATGTTAGCACTAGTTGATCTGGTAGTATACATAGGTGCTGTAGTCAGATTCATTGGTGGATTGAGTTTGATATCAGGTATAGCAACAAAGATCACTTCTTTCTATTCTCAAGACAAGGAAAAAAAAGCATTCTGGCAAGAGCGCACTAAGAAACTAATGTATTTTGGAGGTGTATCATTTATAGGTGGCTTCGCTGCAGCTATACCTTTTTTAGCAGGTTTTGCTGTAATATTTGAAGGAGTCTATAATATAGTTAAAATGCAGGAATCTTATGGTATTAAACCTGGCTTAAAAAAAGTAGGAAAGTTTATGGAGAATCTTGTGAGTGGTGCTTTTAGATCAAAAGCTTCAGCAGATTCAGATGCAATAGATGTAAAAATTTTAGAGGAAAAGAAACCTGCTGCGAAGAAGCCTGCTATAAGAAAAAATGCTGCCAATAGCGCAAAGAAAAAATCTCCTACTTCAAGTAAAAAATAGAGTAATAATTTCTACTTGAGTTTAGTATATTTTCTGAAGTGACAATTACCAGGCTTTGCAGTAGAATCACAAAATTAGATTTAAGTTGTATAAGCCAGTTTTCCTGTTTTATCATGACTTAAGCTTTTTATTAATATTAAAAATTTCTTAGAAATATGAAAGCTTTATGCGAATAAAACTATCAAAGAAAATTGTAATTGTTATTTTAAGTCTTTTGCTTGCAGCGGGTGTGGGAAGGATATTAAAAGTTAAAGGGTATATCCCTAAGGATGCCTTTTATCAAGGTTTGGTCAAGCTTGATGTTGCCAAGCAGTGTTATAACGCATATAAAACTATGTTAGAAGTTTTTAATCAAGAAGGCTTAGATTACAAAAAAGAAAATGAAAAAATTATAGCTAGTAGTTTAGTTAAACTTTTAGATCAAAATGCTGAAATATCTGAAATTCCTAAAATTCCTTCCGTAACTCATAAAGTATTTTTTATATCACTAAAATCTCCTCCAGTCTTAAATGATTTTTATATTGAAGAAATGAAGGTCAATTTTAGCAAACTAAATAGCTTAGGTCATGATTGGCAGCACAATATTTGGACTAATAAAGCTGATTTTATTCCCGAAGAAATTAGAAATATAAAAGGGGTTCGAATAAGAGATGTGGAGGAATTTAAAGATAGTCAATTATATGAAATATTATTAGAAATTCTTGATAAGGGGCAAGATATAAAACCTCATCTTGCTGAAGCCTCTGATTTGATTCGTTTGATGGTCCTACAAAAATTCGGTGGTATTTATAGCGATATGGATTATGAAATTTATAATCCTAAGGCATTGTATGAATTAATGCAAAAATTTGATTTTATTGGTGGTCGGGAGAAACAAACAGAATTTAGTTATTATGGAAATGCATTTATAGCTGCCAAGCCTAATCATCCTGTTATAAATGAAGCATTAAGAATGTCGTTAAGAAATAGGGTTGTTAATTTAGAGCGACCAATTTATATAGAATATCCATGTAAAGGATATGATAAACTGTATTTTAATGGTCCCCCATTACTTACTATTGCTTATTTTAGAAAGAATAATATAGATAGTAACAATGATGTAATTCTACCCCCGTGGATGATTTATAATTTGAACTTTGCCAGATTTAAAAATGGGATTTCTTATTCTAACGAAGAAGATTCTAATCTTAGCTTCTTTGAAAGAGTTAAAAGAATGTTTAGAATAAATGTTGCAAAAGACATCAATAAAGTTTGTAATTACTCTCGTATTACTAAAGATCATTTCAATCTAAACAATCAAAATTTAGATCAGTTAATTATAGATTTTACAGATAATATTACCATAGAAGATGTTCAAAAATATTATGAAATCGATGATAATATGATTAGTGAAGACTATAAAAATAATATTTATTATAACATACAAAATAGAAGAGATTTCGATATAATAGGCGCAGATATGTTTTGTGGAAGCTGGACCTTTGGTGGAAAGGTTTTTAGAAGAAAATATTATTGGAACCTACCTTGGTCATACTCTAAGTGAAAGATAGTAAATGAAAAAATATTTTATAATAGTTGGTTTATTTATTATAGCTTTGGCTTTTATTCCTGGAGTTCAAAAATTTTTTGAAAAACAAAGATATTATAAATATTTATTGAAGATGAATATAATTAAATATTGTTATGTGGCTCATCCAGATATTAAAGAAATTATTGCTCAAGAGGGGTTCGATTATTTTTCTCAGGATAGGGAGGTTACTTCTAATAGCTTAAGAAAATTGGAAGATAAAACAATTAAGAAAAAAGATACCCCTACTATTCCAACAATTAGTCATCGAGTATATTTTTCTGCACAAGATTCTCAAAAAAAACTAGATGACTTTTACATTGAAGAGATGAAACTTCATTTTAATAATCTGAATAGTTTAAGTAACACTTGGAAGCATTTTATATGGACTAATCAACCGAGTTTATTTCCGGCTGAAGTAATAGATATCAAGGGAGTGGAAGTTAGGTCTATAGAGGAGTTTAAAGATCATCCAACATATGATTATGTTGTTGAAGCTCTTAATAAGGGGAATAATTCAAGGCCATATTTGACAGAGGCAACAGATTTTGTCCGTTTAATGGTTGTCCAAAAATTTGGTGGAGTATATACGGATAATGATTATGAGATTTATAATTTAGAAAAGTTTTCTGATTTAATGAATAAGTTTGATTTTATTGGAGCTAGAGAAACTATAAGATTGGATAGTTTCTATACCAACTCATTCTTTGCTGCTAAACCAAATCATCCCATCTTAAATGACATTTTAGAAAGAAGATTAAGAAACTATAATATAATAGATGCTCCAATTTATACTAAATATCCATGTAATATTTACGATAGAATTTTATTTAATGGTCCAGTATTGATGGCAATTTCTTATTTTGCTAAAAATAACATAGATGGCAATGATGATATAATTTTGCCCTCATGGATGATGATGAATATGGACTTTTCTCGATATAAGAACAACAACTGTAAACTGTCTGAAATTACTAAAGATTCTTTTAAGAAAACTAGTGAAAATTTAAATGAGATTATTGCAAGTTTTGTTATTAAGCCAAAGCTAGAGGAGTGGCAACATACATATAATCTTGAGAATCCTTCTAGTGAGCAAAATATTTACTATAATCTTAAAGATAGAGCTATGTTTAGTATTATAGGTTCAGATGCATCTTGTGGAACTTGGATTATTAAAGGCAATCATAAGAAGTTTCATTATTGGAATTGGCCTTGGAATAAATAATTATGTATATCACTACAAATTTAGAGCTGAAGAAGTTTTGTGATAGTATTAATAATGAAAATTTTATTAGTATTGATACAGAGTTCTGTAGAGATAAAACTTACTATCCTCAATTATGCTTGGTGCAGATAGCTACCAAAGATACAGCAGTTATTATTGACCCCTTAATTGAAGAATTAGATTTAAATATTCTAAATTCTATTCTTCAAAATTCCAAAATTACAAAAGTATTTCATTCTGCGAAGCAAGATTTAGAAATTATACTTATTATTTTTAATGAGTTGCCAAAAAATATTTTTGATACTCAGATAGCAGCAAGTTTCTGTGGAATGGGAAGTTCTATAAGTTATGAGTCCTTAGTGGGTGAGGTTTTAGGAGTTAAGATTGATAAAAGTCATTGTCTTAGTGATTGGACTAAGAGGCCATTATCTAATCAGCAGATTAGTTATGCCCTAGGGGATGTTACTTATTTATATACAATATATCCTAGATTATTGTCTATGTTAGAAGAGCAGGACAGGGTATCTTGGGCTGAAGAAGAAATTAGTAATCTTAATCAAGTAGACAATTTTTTTGTTAATATGGATCAAGCTTGGTCTAAGTTAAGAAACAAGCATCGTATAAAAATTAATTTAGTTATTAAAAGATTGGCGTCTTGGAGAGAATTGCAAGCAAGAAAATTTAATCTTCCTCGTAATCATTATTTAAAAGAACAATACTTATTTGATTTAGCTAGGATTTCACCTATTACTATGGTGGAGCTAAGAAGAATAAAACATTTTGAGAAAGTTTCAGAGGAAGATGGAGAGGAGATTATTTCTATAATTAGGGATGCTCTGAATGAACAAACAGAATTAGATTTATCTGATAAAGGATCAGATGAAGAAAAAATAAACACAACATTATTGTCTAAGCTAAAAATATTATTGGTTGACAAGTCAGAAAAATATTTATTACCACCGAGTCTTATTTCTACCATACAGGACCTAAAAAATTTCTGCAAATTAAATTCTTCAGGTGAGGGTTTGATAGTAACTGGTTGGAGGTATAAAGTATTTGGTGAGGAAGCTATGAGGTTAAAGCAAAATTTCATATCATCTATTTTAGAAAAATAATTTGACTATAATTTATGATTAAGATAAGATTCCACTTAAAGGTTATTATTAATAAATTAACAATAACCTTTAAAGGGGTGATTTAACATTTTTGTATTGGAGAGTTAAACGTGCCTTTTAATGTAGATTCATTCATTTTCCTTGTTTTTTTAGTAATAAACTTAAGTGCCGGTATATTTTTTGGTAGAGGTATCAAAAGCATCAAAGAATATGCAATAGGTGGTAGAAATTTTTCTACCTTAACGATAGCTGCTACATTGGTGGCAACCTGGATTAGTGGAAGCGCTTTTGTTAATGATTTGTCTCAATCATATAGTAATGGTTTATATTTTATTTGGGCAATAATGGGGGCCTCATTATGTTTCTTGGTCATTGGTTGGTTCTTTGCTCCAAGACTTGCTGAGTTTCTTGGGAAAGTTTCGATAGCTGAGGCTATGGGAGATTTATATGGTAAGAATGTTAGAATAATATCCGCTCTTGCTGGATGTGCAGCCACTTGTGGATATATGGCGGCACAGATTAAGGTTTCTGGAATGTTATTTGAATACGCATTTAACCTTCCTAGTGAGTATGGAATGATTGCTGGGGCTACTATTGTGGCAATCTATTCTTCTTTTGGTGGAATTAAATCAGTTACTTTTACAGATGTAATTCAATTATTTACTTTTGGTACCATAATTCCAACGCTAGCTTTTTTTGTATTTGGTAGTCTTGATAGTATGAATGTTGTATTAAGCACTGTTCAAACAAGTGAGCTATTTAATTACAAAGAAGTGTTTGATTTTACTCAGCCGAAATCATTATATTACTTGTTTCTATTTTTATATTTTATGATGCCAGGTTTTGAACCACCAATTTTTCAAAGAATTTCAATGGCAAAAAGTACATCCCAAGTCAGAAAATCATTTATGATTGCTGGATTTACATGCTTATTTATTTTAATTATTATGTCTTTTATTGGTGTGTTGGTTTTATCTTTAAAACCAGGATTAGAAGCAACAGATGTAATAAAACACGTTATTTTCGAATATTCATATGTAGGTTTAAAAGGGTTGACTATGATTGGTATCATGGCAATGGTCATGTCAACCATTGATTCTTTTATTAACTCTACTTCGGTATTATTTGTACATGATTTCTGTAAACCTTTAGGAGTGAAGTGGGTTAAGAATGAGCTTATGTCTTCTAGAATTACAGCTTTAGTTGTAACCATAATTTCTTTAAAACTTGCTTTATCTGGCGGTAATATTCTCCAGCTTATTATTTTAGGAGCAAGTTTCTATGCGCCTGTTGTTACAGCTCCTTTTATTATGGCTGTATTTGGTTTTAGAACCAGTTCTAAATCTGTGTTAATTTCAATGGTGGCTGGTATTTCTACAGTAATCTTTTGGACAATAATTTTACCAGATTGTGATATAGATAGCGTGATTCCAGCTATGTTTGTTAATATCCTATTTTTAGTGGGAAGTCACTATCTTTTAAAACAGCCTGGAGGGTGGATAGGTATATTAGATGAGGCTCCATTAAGAGAATTAAAACAGCAGAGAAAAGTAAGACTAGAGAATTTCAAGAAATCTATAGTAAACTTTAGATTATTTGAGTTTCTTAAAAAATATACTCCTGCTCAGGAACATCTTTATATTTCGGTTAGTTTGTTTTGTATTATTTCAATTTTTGCAGCTATGTATGCTATTCCAAAAGATTTTCATGTTAAATATGAAGATTTAATAGATTTTGCTTTTCCCACTTCTTTAATTTTAACAACTTCTTTGATGAGTTATCCATTATGGCCAAATTTATTAAGAGAAAAACAGGCAATAGTGGTTATGTGGAATTTAGTGGTTTTCTATGTATTAGTTTGTGTAGGGTTCCTATTTGTTATTTGTACAGATTTTGCTCAAGCACAAATGATGATGTTTATGGTTAATCTGATTATGCTAGCTGTAGTAGTTAGATGGAAGTTGGCTTTATTAATGATAATAATGGGAGTATTGAGTACTATTACCCTCTTTAAAATTTACACAGGAGCAGATATTGGGTTAGATGGTCTAGAGGCTTTAAAATTTGAAGTTAGTTATGCTTTATTGTTTATGAGTGCCATATTGGTGGCCTTTTTTAAACCACAACAAGATAGGCAAGAATTAGTGGAAGCTAAAATGGGTCTTTTGGGAGAGCAGATGGATAGCATAGATAATGAGCTCAGAAGATCTATGAAGATTAAAAATGAGTTTCTTAATAATATTAGTCATGAGGTTCGCACTCCAATAACAGGGATAGCGGGTCTAAGTCAATCATTATATGATTCTTACGATAACTTGAGTGAAGATCAGCGACGTGAGACTACAAAAAATATCGCTCAAAACTCACAGCGTTTATATAGTTTGATGGAAAATATTTTAGATATCTCAAAATTGGCTAGTTTAAATTATACTTTAGATAAGAAAGAAATAAATTTAAGTAAACTAATTAGAGATAGAATCAGTATTTGTTCTAAAATATACCTGGAAGATAAAGAATTAGAGTTTATTAGAGATATAGAAGATAATATTGTGGTAAATTGTGATGAACATTATATTCAATCCACTTTAGATAATTTGATCATTAATGCTATTAAATATAGCCAGGCGGGTAGAATTACTATTACTTTAAAGAGAGATAACCATAAAGTAAGATTCAGCATTAAGGATGAGGGAGTTGGAATTCCAAAGTCTGAATTAAAGAATATTTTTGATCCTTTTGTAGTTAGCTCTAGAACTTATACACCAGCTGGCGGCAGAGGAATAGGTCTAACTTTATGTAGAAAGGCTATTGAACTACATGGTAATAAGATATGGGCAGAGAGTGACGGGGAGAAAGGATCAACTTTTCTTTTTGAGTTGACTCTATAATTGATTCTGGCATATGCTATACCAAGTTTTATCTGAAATGTTTTCTGTTTTACTAGAGCCGGTGATGATGATCTCATCTTCAGCTCTAGTTAAGGCTACATATAGCAATCTTAAATATTCTGCGTATTCTTGAGCCATATTTTCAGATTTTATATTTATTATATCTTCCGAATAATATTTTGCTTTTCCTGGCCAGAGTAAATTGTGCTCATTTAGCCAAAAAATACTAGTGTCATTATGAGGAAGGTTGGTAGTGTCAGTTAGGATAACTATTGGAGCCTGCAATCCTTTCGCTCCATGAACAGTCATAATTCTTACTTTATTATTATTTTGAGATAGATCTCTTTGGACCTCCATTTCTGTCTTATTCAAGAAAGTTATAAATAATTGTAGATTAGAAATATTATCTTTCTCAAATTCTTCTACAAGGTCTAGGAAAGCATCTAATACATCATTAACTTCAATACCGAAATATTTGATAAATTTTTCTCTATATCCTTTTGACTCTATTAACTCAAAATAGAATTCATATAATAAATTAGGAATTAGACTCTCCATGAAACAAACAATATCTTGGTATTTTTTGGTTTCTTTTAAGCGGTTCCATAATGATTCTTCTCTTGTGCAACATAGGTTTAGTAAATCTTCTTCAGATAGATTAAACATTGGAGATTTAAGGACTATAGCTAAATTTAGGTCATCATCATTACATAGAACAAAATTACTCAATGCTATTAAATCTAGAACAGCAGGATGTTCAAGTAATTTAATCCTATCTAATCCACTCACGGGAATATTCATCTGTCTTAGACTTTTAATTAGAGTATGGATAAAGTCATTTCTTCTGCGTGTTAGGATTAATATATCACCAGGATTAATATTACGATTTTTGCTAGAGATAAATTTCTTACTTTCTAACCAAAGGGCAATATTTTTTGCAATTTTTATAGCAAGCAAATCATCTGCATTATGATATTTCTTAGAGTTGTAATCATTGGGTAATTGCCATGATTTATCTATTGTTGCTTTTGGTTCAATAACTAAGGGCCATACTTCAACAGATCCCTCAAAATTTTTGCTAACTAGATGCTGAATATTATCTTTTTCTGCGCTTACTAAAGGTCTTATATGATCTTGATTGAAAATATCGTCAACAAATTGTAAAACTCTACTTCCGGAGCGAAAAGAGGTATTTAGTTGGGTGCGAATTACATCTTGGGGTAGATATTGATCCATAGCATTAAAAATAGATGGATCAGCTCCTTGAAATCTAAAGATAGATTGTTTTGAGTCCCCTACTATAAATAAACTCTTGGTTGCTTCGTTGTCGTAAAAAAACTCTTCGCTGATTTTATTTATTATTGACCATTGATTAGGGCTATTGTCTTGTGCTTCATCAATTAGTATATGATCTATTCCTCCATCCAGTTTATAGCGAATCCAGTCGGCATATTCACTATTACTAAGTAAATTACTAGATAAGCTAATTAAATCGTCGTAATCAAGGGTGTTATTTTGCTTTTTTAAATCTTGATAAACTATTCTTATGTAATAACTCAAAGTAATAAATGCTTGAGTTAAATTCTTAGTTTTAATTTCATTGTATATTTTGTTAAACTGTAAAACTCTCTGTTGCTCAGAAATTAATATTTCATATAAATGAGGATTATCTTGGCCAAGTTTCTTAGTTATTATAGATTTTAATGCTGAGCCTGTTTTGCTTAAGAAACAAGATAGATAATCATTTATTATCATAATTTGAATTTCTTTCGTCGTTTCTAAGAATTTGCTTAAGTTATTAGCACGAGTAATATCAGATTTGCTGCCTGTATTTAGTATGTTAATATGAGATTGATTTATTGGTATTGATCTTAAAAATTTGGAGACTTCTATTTCTTCATCATTATGAAGTTCTAAGTTTAAATTTTGGTTGGTTTCAAAGAAATGGTCTAATTTTTCTCTATTATTAATAATTTCTTTTATTAACTCTTCCAAGCTATATTCTTTAATGTGCCAACTTAAGTATTTTATGCTTGGTTCTAGTTGAGGATAGTCATTGATTGAATCTAAAAGAATGTCTTTTGCTTGTTCTATAAAATTTCTTATTTTATTGTTATCTAGCAAAGTAAAGTTTAAATTTACTCCTGCTTCAAAAGGAAATTTTGTAAGTAATTGTTGACAGAAAGAATGAATGGTTTGAATATTTAGAGGGTCTGTAGAATCAACAAATTCTGTGAACAAGACTCTAGCTTTATGTTCTAATTCTGGAGTGATATCATCAAATCCTAGAGCCTTAAGTTCAACAACTAAATCTTCTCTATTACACATACAAAGATAGGATAATTTTTGATTAATACGGCTTAAGATCTCTGCTGCTGCCGCTTTTGTAAAAGCCAAACACAAGATTTTATTTGGTTTAATGTTATGGAGTAATAGATTTAATAATCTATCTATTAGAATTTTTGTTTTACCTGTGCCAGCAGAAGCTGAAACAAAACTAGAAAAATAAGGCGAGATTGATTTTTGTCTCATGTTAACGCCAGAATTCTTTAAGGCTGATATTGCTTGGGTCTAGGGTTTTCCACGAAGCTATATTAGTTTCATAAAGTGCTAAGCTGCCAGGAGAGAATCCTTGCAAAACTTCAAGATAATGGGGAGAAGAGCTAGAGTCTTTAGCAAGAAATTTTCCAGCCTCCGAAATAGTAGGATTATGAGATATAATCAATATATTTTTATTTTTAGGAGTTATAGAAATAATTCTTTGGAAAAAAGAATTTAAAGAGGCATTATAAAGCTCATTTTCATATTGAATAGTTTTTATAAGGTTTAAATTTAATAAAGTAGTTTCAATGGTTTGACGGGTTCTAAGAGACGATGAGCATAATATAAGATCAATGTCTTGAATGTATTTTTTTAGAGTATTAGCAATATCTTGGCATTTTAGAACACCCTTATTGCTTAGGTTACGATTGAAGTCATCTGTATTACTAATGGCGGCGTGCGCGTGACGTAAAAGAAATATGTTTTTCATATGCCATACTCTAAAATTTATTGAGAATGGAACCACTTAAAGAACGTTGACTGAAATAATCCACACGTAGACGGATTTTTAAATGTTGGGCCCCATATGAGAAAACCACGGTCAGCTCAGGAATAGCGCCCTCTTGTAGACTTATTGCCCCTGGGAATTTAGTAATCTAACAGATCTAGCAGCAAGCCATTCTCTTTGGAGATTATACACTAATATTGCCATAATTACAAGACGCTTGACAATGAAAGGGGTTTTTATTACACTGCAATTATATTCATCAGGGGTGCCTTAGAATTAATTGATTTTTTGAGGCTGAGAAATACCCTTAAAACCTGATCTAGTTAATACTAGCGGAGGAAGCGTGAACGTTATAACCATGTTTGGTCTTGTGGCCACCATTACTTCTTTTGTTGGGCTAATGCCTCAAGTATATAAAATTTATAAAACCAAATCAGCCCATGATGTATCTATGATTATGCTTTATAATTATCTGATATGTTCTATATCTTGGATTGGTTATGGAATTTACACCTCATCTGAATTCGTAGTTTATAGTAATATTGTTGGTTTTTTAACTAGTTTAATTTCTATTTTTCAGAAGAGGTATTATGATTCCGCATAAGTATTTTCCAAGGCATAAATCTATTTTATGTTTAAATGGTGACTTGCCAGGTTCTGATTTTTTTATTCAAGATAAAACTATTATTGCTGCCGATGGAGCTCTAGATAAATTGCTTAAGGTAGGAATAAAACCTTCTATCATTATTGGTGATTTAGATAGTATTGAGCAAAGCACATATCAAGATGTAGAAATAATTCATCGTCCTAACCAGAATAAATCTGATTTCCAAAAAGCTATGGAATATCTTAAAGAGCAGAAGTTACTGCCGGCTATTATTTGTGGAGTAAGTGGTGGTTTTATTGATCATATTTTACAGAATATTAATGTGGTTCTAGAAAATGACTGCATATTTTATGCTCCTCCAGTTATTGGTTATGTAATCAATTCTCCTTCTGTTTCAAATTATAATTTTAATAATAACACTAAGATATCTTTATTTGGTATTCCTAAAGCTAGGATTAAAACTTTTGGTTTAAAATGGGAGTTAAATAATGCTATATTAGAGTTCCCAGGGTTTAATTCCTGCTTTAATAGAACGGTTTTAAAAAACGTTTCTATAGAAGTTATTGAAGGTAAAGTGCTAATGTTATCTTATTTGGAATGAAGATATTGGTAAATTATGAATCGTATGAAGCTTTGTTTGGTAACTAATATAAATGATAAAACTATAGATGAATATTTAAATTTTATAGCCAAAGCCGTCCGTGGTGGAGTTACTATGGTCCAGTTACGTGAAAAGTCTAATGATTATAATAAGATAAAGGCAAGAGCTTTAGCTTTAAAGAATTTTTTATCTCCTCTTAAAATTCCTTTAATTATTAATGACTTTGTTGATATGGCTATTGAAATAGATGCAGATGGAGTGCATGTGGGAAATGAGGATATGGATGCTTCTCTTTTAAGAGAAAAATTGGGGCCTAATAAAATAATAGGAGTATCTGTTGAAACTTTAAAAGATGTGAATAAGGCTAATAATTTACCCGTAAATTATATAGCGGCAAGCGCTGTGTTTCCAAGTTCTAGTAAGCTTAATTGTAAAACCTTTTGGGGCATTGATGGACTTAAAATGGTTGTAGAAGAATCTATTCATCCGGTTGTAGCTATTGGAGGAATCAATTCCACCAATATACAAGATATTTCTCAAGCTGGAGCTGAAGGAGTGGCTGTTATCGGCGCCATTCATAATGCTCATGATCCATATGAAGCAACGAAGAGGTTATTAATATGATAGATGAAATTGAAAATAGTTTAGAAAATTTGCATAAAATTAAGCCGTTGGTGTTAAATTTAACAAATTCTGTGACAATGGATTTTGTAGCTAATAGCTTATTAGCATTGGGTGCTGCCCCTATTATGTCTGAAGATATAAGAGAAATGGAAGAGCTTATTCAAATAAGTTCAGCAGTATATATTAATATTGGCACTTTAACAGTAGAGTTTATAGAAAGAGCAAAATTTGCTTGTATTACTGCTAAAAAATATAATAAAGCAGTTATTCTTGATCCAGTTGGTGTAGGAGCGACTGTAATAAGAAAAAAAACAGTGAAAGAAATTCTACCATTTATAGATATTATAAGGGGCAATGCTAGTGAAATAATGGCTGTGTATGGACTGGAAGCTATGGGATTAGGGGTGGAGTCAACTCATCAAGTAAATGATGCTTTAGAATCAGCAAAAGAATTGGCATTACGACAAGATATAACAGTTGTGGTAAGTGGATCCCAAGATTTTATTACTGATGGTAAGCGAGAGGAGATATTAAGTTTTGGATCAAAGGTAATGCCTTTTATAACCGGAATGGGATGTAGTTTAACAGCAGTGATTGCAGCTTTTAGAGCGCTGAATTCTGATTCATTCGAGTCAGCAAAATTGGCTGTAGCTTATTTCAGTTTATCAGGACAAATAGCTGAAGGTTCTGCTAGAGGTTCTGGTTCATTTAGAGTAGAATTTATTGATTGTCTTAATAAACCTAATTGGAATAAAATGAGAGAATTGTTATGAAACACAAAGTATTATCTATTGCAGGGTTCGATGGTTCTGGAGGTGCAGGTCTGCAGGCTGATCTCAAAACTTTTTCTGCTCTTGGTTGTTATGGAATGAATGTATTAACTGCTTTGTCAGTGCAGAATACTTGTGGAGTGAGGGCTTGTTATGACATTCCATTGGTGTCGATAGATGAGCAGCTTGAAGCAATTTTTGATGATATTCCTCCAAATAGTATTAAAATAGGAATGTTACTTAATAGTGATATTATTAAAGTCGTGGCTAAATTCCTTAAAGATAATGCAAAGAATATCCCCATTGTTCTTGATCCTGTTATGGTCGCAAAAAGTGGTAATGCTTTATTATTGCCAGAAGCAGTGGAAGCTTTAAAAGAATTACTCATGCCTATTAGTACTATTATTACTCCTAATTTACCTGAAGCTATAGAATTAACAGGAATATCATCACCTTCATATAATAATATGATTCTAATGGGAGAAAAAATACTTGAGTTTGGTCCTAAGGCGGTATTGGTGAAGGGGGGGCATTTAGATTGTAAGACATCAAATGACCTATATTTAGATAATGAAGGTAAGAGCAGATGGTTTGAAGGTTCTCGTATTAAATCTAAAAATATACATGGTACGGGCTGTACTCTTTCTGCAGCTATTGCTTCATATTTAGCTCTTGGTATGGGGTTAGAAGAATCTTGTAAACTTGCAAAAGAATATTTACATGGAGCAATTAATGCTGCTAAGAATGAAAAGATTGGTAATGGATGTGGTTCAGTGCATCATTTTTATAAAATATGGAGTTAGTATATGCGGTTTTCAGATATAGCTTGGAAACAGTCTGAAGATATGTTCTATAAAATTATAAATCATCCATTTAATCAGGAAATGATGAATGGAACTTTAAGTATGGTTACATATGCTAATTATTTAGAACAAGATTATAATTTTGTTACTGTGGAGAGTAAATTTGAGGCGATGATTGCTGGTAAGATTGCTTCAGAATATAGGGAATTTTTCTTAGAATATTCAATTTCAGCTTCTGATTATGCCGAAGAGATTGAAGTGTTTTTTCAAGAAAATAAAAATATTTCTAAAACTGGAGAAAATACTCCTGCAACCTATAAATATACAGATGCTTTGCTTCGTAGCACTGTTGATAAATCTATAGAAGTTCAAGTTGCTAATTTCTTGCCTTGTGTTTGGTATTATAGAGAATTAGGTGAATATTTTGCGAATCATCCTTATCCCGATAATCCATATCAAGACTACATAGATTCTTTGAATGATCCAAAATATATTAAAGATGTTTATGAGGCCATAGACATTTTTAATGATTTGGCTGAAAGCTCCTCTCTAGAAGTAAAAGAACAAATGTTAGATGCATTTTCTAAAAATGCTGGATATGAATTTGATTTTTTTAATGATGCTTACAATATTTAAATTATAAGAGAATATGGTAATGAAGTTATCTACTAGAGCTTGGAATAAATCTTCTTCTATTTATCAGGCAATAATAAACCATCCATTTAATCAAGAGCTTATGCAAGGAATTTTGGCTAAAGATAAATTTGCTTGTTATATAGAGCAAGACATTTTATATCTTCAAGATTTCGCTCGATGCCATGCAATAATGGCTAGTAAAGTCTCTCTTGAATATGTAAGAGCTTTTCTAAAGTATTCAGATTATACCTTTGTTGCAGAGCAAGAAGTGGTACATCAGTTTTTTAAAAAGGCTTTTGGTTTTAAAGAAACAGGTTTAGTCACTTCTGCCACTCTTAGCTACACAAGTTACATGTTGAGATCTTGCTTGAATGATTCTCTTGAAGTTGGGATGGCTACACTTTTACCATGTTTTTGGATTTATAGAGAAGTTGGTAATTATATTGAGAAACATGCGGATAAAAGCAATCCATATTATCGTTGGATTGAAACTTATGCTAGCGAAGGTTTCAGTAATACTGTGGATGAAGCAATTGGAATCTTTGATATGTTAGCTGATAACACCACTGAAAATATGAGGCAGAGAATGCTAGACGCATTTTATAAAAGCGCTTGTTTAGAATGGCATTTCTGGAATGATGCATATAAAATACAATCATTTGATGATGTAAAATGTTAATTTTCTACAGAAATTTCTATAGCATCAGTTATTCCTAGAAATTCACAAGCTGAGTCTATAATTGGGTAGGTGCAGATATCCTCTTTATAATCAGAGATAAATTGTATTCCTGTAACGGCAGTGGCTTTAGCAAAGGAAAATGCAGCTAATTTAGAAATTGTTACAACAGCATCATCATAGCTTGATGTGATTAGTTTCGCTCCTGTAACAGCAGATAAACCAAGTATATTAACAAGTTTAAATCCTAGAACTTCAGTTTCTTCAAGTTCTTTAACTATTTCATTATCAAAAATTGTGTCAATCATAATAATACTTGAAGCAGCAACCACAATGTTATTTTTACTTAGAATCAGCATAGATGTCATTGTAGAATATTCTAGAAGTTTGATTGGGTTTATTTTATCTATACCT
The DNA here is from genome assembly GCA_025210695.1 of Rickettsiales bacterium. NCBI lineage: Bacteria > Pseudomonadati > Pseudomonadota > Alphaproteobacteria > Rickettsiales > Rickettsiales bacterium. The sequence continues at coordinate 30,272 of JAOARE010000033.1, read as the reverse complement.
AACTCATGAATAGCATAGGGAGCTAAAAATGATCCAACGAGTCCTGTTGTGGCTATTATAGCGCTTATAGGAGATAAATTGATTGCTCCAGATTCTGTTAGAACATTTCCCATCCAAGAATAAGCATAATATCCTATGCTACCTGCAGCGACGCTATATACAAAACTAGTTTTATAAGCTAAATCTGTGATTATATTCTCTATAGCTCCAATAGAAAAGAAAACAGTCATTCCAGTGGAGGTAATGGCAAATGTTTTTGCTGCTTTTACTCCAATAAAATCATCTTTATTGTATAGCATTTCTTTCATGCTATTTTGAATTAAAAGATTTGGTAGATATTTTGCTGTTTGGAGCATTCCTAAACAAGGTATATTGGGGAGAGTTGCATTAATTGGAGAATAAAATTGGTCTTGAATTACGTTATAAGCACCAACATCTACAATTCTATTGTAAAATGGTTGAGTGTGAAGAGGAAATGGAGTGGATATAGGAGCCACTATAGAAACGGCCTCACCTACTTGCAATCCTAGTAGAAGATTTTTTTTGTATAATTCAATATAGTTTTTTGTATTATTATAAGTCATAACTCCTCTTTTATTTATAAAATTGTAAAGGTCTGCTAAGGGATTAGTTCTTTGTTATGTTTTTAATTTGAGCGTTAGAAAAGTTTTTTAAAACTTCTTTCACCATATCATTTTCTAAGAATTTATCTCTTTCTTTAGCTTTGGCATCTTCAGCTTGTGAAGATAAGGTGGGGGTACCGTTATCTGTTGATAGAATAATATTCCATTTATCTCCAGTCCATTCTTGTAAAAAAGAGGCAACTTTCTTAGCAAAGTTAGGTGGTACAGAATTGGTGTGACGAATTGTCACTTTTAAGGGCTCGAAATCTATTAGATGTACATCATTAAGCAAATATTGATAGAGAAGCATTTCTCGATTTTGATGAAATAATTGAACTAATTCTTCAAAGTCATTAATTGCTAATTTAGGGCGAGAAATAGATTCTTTAGTTTTTATAGGAGCTTTAATAGGTTCAGAGCTTTCTATACTATTAATTAAATCTTCTGGAGTAGGGATTTCACTTAAATAACATAAACGAATTAGTAACATTTCACTAGCAATTAGTTGATTATGCGAGGCTTGTATTTCTTGTAGTCCTTTTAATAGCATTTGCCATAAAATTGTTAAAGAAGCTATGCTAATATTATTGGCTAAAGATTCTAAATTTGTTATTTCTTCTTCGCTATATTCGAAGCTTGGAATATCTATATTTAATTTTAGTTTTGTAATATTATGAACTAACTCCATCATTTGCTGGAATATATAAACCAGATCTTTGCCTTCATAATAGGAGCCTTTAATTAATTCTGTAGTTTTTTGAGCTTCTCCAGAGATTGTTGCAGATAATAAGTCAATAACCCTAGAATTATTGCTATAACCAAGTAGATCTTTAACTTGTTCTTTTGTGATTTTATTGTTATTGGCATTAGAAATTATTAAGTCTAATAATGATAGACTATCTCTCACAGAACCTTCGGCATGAAGAGCAATTAAATGCAGGGCATCATCATCAGCTAAAATCTTTTCTTTATTTATAATGTCTTTAAGATGATCTACCAATTGTTCTGAAGTTAACCTCTTAAGTTCAAATTTCTGACATCTAGATAAAATAGTGATTGGTACCTTGCGAAGTTCGGTAGTAGCAAAAATAAATTTTACATGTTCAGGGGGCTCTTCTAATGTTTTTAATAATGCATTGAAGGCGCTATTAGAGAGCATATGTACTTCATCGATTATATATATTTTATATTTTCCAAGAAGCGGTAAGTAACTGGTGTTTTCTATAATTTCACGGACATCATTAACTCCAGTACGGCTAGCAGCATCCAGCTCAATAATATCTGGATGGGTTGCAGATATAGCAGCTTGGCAATTATCACATTCTCCACAAGGAGTTACTAGTTTTTCATCAATAGTAGGAGAAGTGCAGTTTAAGGTTTTAGCTATGATTCTTGCAGTTGTAGTTTTTCCTCCACCTCTAATTCCGGTGAGCAGGAAAGTATGAGCAATTCTATCAAGCTTAATGGAATTAACAATTGTTGTTACTAGAAATTCTTGTCCCTTAAGATCAATAAAACTTGATGGACGGTATTTGCGTGCTAAAACTAAATAATTTTTACTCATATCATCAACCAACAAAAATTTGAAGCTAGTAACGGCCTATCTGAATCTATAATGCGGCTGCTTTCTTTCGAACCTGACCGAGTCTTCATAGAAAAAATACCCATTACTAGCCACATTGACTATAAAGGAAATGGTAAGTTGTGGCAAGATAAGTTTTAATTATCAGTATTTCTGTGTTTTTGATAAATTCTATAGGGTACTAACCAGGTGAAGACTAAGCTTAAGAATCCGAGTATAGTGATTATAATAAAAAAGTTTATCCATCCTTGAGAATCAACGATGATACCAGAGAAGGCGGGGAATATCACTCTAGACATTCCAATGGCAGAAGCAAGTAATGCATATAAAGTGGTAACATATTTTCCGCGAGATAATCCACTTATAAACGCTATATAAGCTGTTGTGGCCATTCCTCCGGTGAAAGACATATATCCAATTATAAAGCCTAAGGCTAATATGTTTTTATCAAAAGATGCTAGGAAAATAAATAGCGCATGACCAAATATATGAAGAAGTCCAAAGTTTAACAGGCAGCTTTTAATATCAAATCTATGGAGAAGTGGGCCACTTACAATTCCACCTATAATCGCCATTGTAATGCCAAAGATTTTGGCAATGCTAGCTATTTCTTCTGCGCTATATCCACTTTGAAGGAGGAATGGGTTAAGCATAATAATAAACATACTTTCAGGAAGTTGATATAACATGATAAATAATATAATCCAAATAAAGTTCTTATAACCTAAGAAATGCTTAATAGGATTAATAAAAATATTATGGAATAAAGTTTTCTCTTTATTAAACCATGAATTATGTGTTGTTATATTTTGTTCTTTGTAACTATGGTAAATTAGAATGAGGAATACGCTATAAAAAACGGCTAATGCTATATATATATGAAACCAGCTGATATAAGCTGAGGCAAAGATTACTCCAGCGCCAGTTAAAAACATACCGAAGCGATGGCCAACACTATAAATGGCAGCTCCTGGTCCTTGCTCAAAAGTTTCTAGAGCTTGAATACGATTTCCATGAAAAATGACATTTTGAATAACCGAGAACAAAGATATAAAAAATCCTGCAATAGCTATCATCCCTAGGTCATGAGAGGGGTTTAAGAATCCCATAGTTGTTAACGAAATAATTAATGAGATTTGGCTAAAGATGAGCCAAGCTTTATATGGGCCTATTTTATGTAATATAGGTATTTGATGTTTGTCAATAAAGATAGCAATAAAATATTTTAGAGCATAAGGTAAAGTAATTAGTGAAAATAATCCTATTGTTTTATTGTCAATTTCAAAGTCAGCTAGCCAGAAATTTAAAGTATTTCCACTAAGAAGAAAATTCATTCCGTTTATAAAACCAAATAAACATACTCGTAATAGCCGGATTTGAAGATATATTGCTAAGGATTTATACATTAAGTTAGAATATGATTATTTATAGTCAGATTATATTAACAAATACGCATTCCTAAAACAACTACTTAAACCTAGGGGGTTTTATAGATTTGATAAATTCTATCTGGTATGAAATATGTAAAAGATAATGTAAAGAATCCAATAACGGTCAGGATAATAAAGAAATTATACCAACCAGAATAGGATGCAATAACACCAGATATAGCAGGAAATATGATCCATGATAGACCAATAATGGAGCTTAATAATGCGTATAAAGTTGTAACATGTTGACCGCGAGATAATCCACTGATGAATGAGATGTAAGCGGTTGTAGTCATTCCTCCAGTTAGTGCTACATACCAAGTTATAAAATATAAAGCAGCTATATTCTTTTCTATAGAGGCAAATATAATAAACATAGCATATCCAAGAACATGAAAAATTCCAAAGCTGAGCAAGCTTCTTCTAATGCCAATTTTATCTATAATAAAACCACCAATGAGACCACCAATGATAACCATAAAAAGACCGCATAATTTAGAAGCGCTAGCTATTTCTTCTGCATTATAATTTTTATGGAGTAAGAATGGGTTAAGCATAGTCATTAACATGGTGTCAGACAATTGATATAATAGAACAAATAAAACTATCCAAGTGAAATTCTTAAATCCAGAAAACTGTTTTATTGGCCCTATAAATATATTATTTAACAGACTTTTTTCTGGTTTAAACCAAGCATTTTGTTCTAAGGATTCTGGTGCTGTATAGTAACGATAGATCATAAGAGCTAATATAGAATATACAAAAGCGAGTCCAAGATAAATATTATGCCAGGATATATGGCTTGAAATAAAGATAACTCCAGCGCCAGTTAAAAACATCCCCAAGCGATAGCCAATATTATATATGGCACTACCAGCACCTTGTTCAGACTCTTTTAGAATTTGGATTCTATTTCCATTTAATATTATGTATTGGATAACCGCCGCTAATGATATAACAAATCCAGTTATAGCAACAAGAATTAAATTTTTTGTAGGATCCAATAAACTCATTATAAGCAGCATTATAATTAAAGTGATTTGACTAAGAATGATCCAGCTTTGATATGATCCAAATTTAGGGTTTGAAAGAGATATTTTATCTATAAAGATAGCTATAAAATACTTAAATGCATGCGGTAAGGCAATAAAAGAGAAAAAACCAATAATTTTGATGTCAACTTCAAAGCTGGCTAGCCAGAAGTTTAAAGTATTGCCACTAAGTAATAACCCCATTCCATTGATCAAGCCGTATAGACAAATTTTTATAATATTAGCCTGGTTATGCATTTAAGTTTTACAATATGGCTTGTTAACATCCGTTGATATTAGCAAATAGCTCGTTCTAACACAACTAGATTGTTACTCATTACATACATCATAAGATTTCTCTGTTCTCCATAAGAACATATTTGTATTTCTGGCGCTGTTTCCATAGGTGTATCCTGAGATGTCACCGGGGAGATCTTTACCTATGGTTATTTCTTGGATACATCCATCTTGATACGGCCATGAACCGTCCATATTATTTCCGTCATAACATGAATTCCAATACTGTCTAGAGATATATGAGTAGTTTCCTCCTTGGTTAGCTGACTCTCCTTGTTTGCTTGTGATATTTAGGGGGTCAATATCTATAGGTCCTGGTAAATAGTCGCTTATACTTTCACGGCTGCTTGAATCGGGATCAGAATAATTTATTGGTCCTCTATATTGAGATAACGCACATGCTGGATAGTTATTAGTAGATTTTTGTTCATCATATTTATCATTATCGTAAGATTTATTATCTCCGCCGCCGCAACTATAGGGGCTAGCGAAAGAATACTTAGAATAATCATTATGTCTTGTTTGTCCCCAGCTGTTCTTATAGCTAGTTTTCCAGTTATATACTCCAGCAAAGTAGAAGCTCGTAGCAATCTCCTCAGCAGTTTCTATCTTTACAAAATCTGAAGGAGGAGGGCCTGGAACCACTTCATCTGTTTCAAAAGGATCAAAGCCATTTTTATCTATTACAATGCCATGGTTTAGATAGGTATGGTATTTATTTTTTTTATTTGGTAGGCTGTTATTGGTTATTGTTGTTTTTGGTACGAAGCCTCCATTGTAACTGACATTGTCTGTTACATTTTGTGTGGTATATGCATCATAGGCAATAATATTAGACTGCATGATATAAGCAATATTTGTATAATCAGTAGCAGCATTATATGCCAGATCGACTAAAGAGAACGAAACTTTATTATTATATTTACAAATTTTCATTCCAATTTTTAAAGTTCCATCGTTTATAAGGTCAATAGTGCTGTTGCTTACATTAACATTTGTTCCCAAATCGTAAACATAACAGCCATTATGACTAGCATCATCCACTAAAAGCCAAGTTAGATCTTGACGATTCCATAAACTTCTCCAATTATCTTCTGTTAAGTGAAGCATTTCCTGGTCACCATTTGTAACATTTCTTTTTGTATTTGATGTGGTCCTAGAGCCTTGATAGTTTTTACAAGAGTTATATGAGTTAGTGGTATACCAGTCTTCAATCCAGGTAGAATCGTTCTTTAAATCTATAGATTGCACATCATATGGATTATAATTTGCGCTTTTAGGAATGAATATGTCTTCATACGGCGGTGCAACATTGAATTGGTTAAATATGGCTCCTTGAAGAGAGGGTTTATCCCTTAGGAACTCACTAGGCCACCAAAACGGTAGTGAAGCTTTTGCACATGGATTATCTACAGCAACAAAAGCAATAGTGTATTTAGGGCATCCATTCTCTTGAGTGGCAGTTTTTCCACCGCTTTCATATTCGTCGATATATCTGCAGTAACGTGTTGGAATGAGGTCTACAGAGGTGCCGTCTGAGCGTCGATCTTGTTGCGGTTGAGTTCCTTCAACACAAGAGGAATATTGAGTTTCCTCGTCAACATTTGTTTGTGGCCAGTTTGCATAGCCATTATCTTCTGCTGTTGCTGAATCCACGGTCTCTCCGGTGATTGCATCACAAAAGGGTTTTGCTGCATCTACACACTGCGCTAACTCCATAACATTTAGAGCTCTTTTCATATATTGATCTATAGGGTAATAAGTGGTGGTGTCAGTGGTAGGATCGTAGTACTTATAACCATCTAATGTTTGAGTGTCACTGCTTGTGGTTTTTGACCAGACATATTGGCATTGGCTGTTGGTGCATGAATATGAACCATCATCGCTATAGTTTGCTGTACATTCAGAGTCATTTTGGTCACAGTCAGTCGTTCTTCCAGTTTCATTATAGCATGTGCAACTTATATCACCTGATGGAGTATCCGTATCTATGTCTGGTATTGCACCATTTGCGGTGCACATTATATAGTTTGCGCTTTCTTCTTCTCCTGTGTTACAATAGGACTGAGGTATGTAGCTATCTGGATCATTAGGGTCTGCCTCAGGATCTCCGCTTAGATAACCAAAATATGTGTTTGTTACTGGTTGTGAAGTATCCGTTATCCAATCATGATCCGTGGGGTTATATAATATCTCATCAGGTAGAGGATATGTCTCTTCTTCTCCATCTGCGGGGGGAGGAGGAATAACTCTATCTGATATAAGATTACTTGCCACGTTCGTTGTTGTTGCATTACCATTGCTATCATAGGTGGTTAATGGAACTATTTTAGATATAACTTGCTTTGCAGAACTATAACCAGTGAGACAAATTTTTGTTGCTCCACGACAATACACATGGTTTACATACTGCATTCCCCCAGTATATGTTCCTGTTTCTGGATCAGGATCGGGGGTAACAGTGCCATCATCATCTGCGGTTAGTTCATAATTATTATCATCAGTTAAATAAGCTGAAAATAGTTTTGCTTTATATACAGTGCATGGAGCGGTGTTATCATCATCATCTTCTTCTTTGCTTTCGGTTTGAGGAGTTGTATAATAATCATCCATTACGCAGAATGTTTTGGTGGAGGAATCGTTGGGGATATCAATCCCTATAATCCCTGATTTGGCAGGGGTTCCAACATCAAAGTCTATTCTAGGCTGCTCATATGGTTTGGCGCCGCTAGGATATTGGCAGTCAGTTGAATTAAGGCATGGATATACGGTAGGAGCAAACATTTTTGGTCTAGGAACACAAGTTATGGTGTCTAAAACGTCCACTTCATCACTATCTTCATAAGCACATAATGTCATTCCATCTTCACTATCATCTTCTCCAAGATTAAGGTATGATATGAGGTTTCTAGTTAAGGATGTATAATCAACAATTTGAACTTTATATACTTTATCTGAGTCCATATCAAAACTATCTGTCATATCTTCATAATAACTATCATAGAGACCAGCAAGTTGAACTTTGGGCGCGGCATCAGGATTTGAAGTGTAGTCAACTCCATAACTATAATCAGCATAAGGCATAGTATCAGTTTCTGATACAACGCTAGATCCAAAAACGTTATAATAAGTTCTAAAGTATTTATACTCTTCTCCAAAGGTAGTACTGCTTCCTGAAGGGCCCATTGTTCTTGGAGAATAAAAACTAAAACAATCCGGTCCAGTTGACCCCTCATCGCAAACAGGAATAAGGCCTTTTTTATCTTTCCAAATTTGTTCAGCGGTTAAACTAGACTCAAGAAACCGAACACAACTATCATTTGTAGGGGTTTCCTTGGGATCATAGTCGCTTGGGCATAATGGGAGGGTGCTTGCAAAAAACACTCTAACAAGGGGTTTTTCAAATGTACTATATACAGGTTCATCTGAAGGATCCCCTGATGTGGTGGAGAGTTCACAAATAGTATCACAGTTTGAAGATCCATCACTACAAGCTATAGAGGTTTGTTTATAATTTCCATCAGGGTAATTAGGATCATCAGAGTCTAATTCATAGTCAGGAGAATATTGACAAATATTAATGTCAACGGCACCCGGAGTTTGTCCTTGTATAGGGTCGCATAATGGTGGAGGGTAAGGCCCTAAGGGTATATCAACACATCCTATATGGTCAGCGGTGCCATTTAATTTTCTTCCGTCCGGCTGAGTGCCGTTTCCACAAGGATTAGAGCCCCATGCGTTACAGCCATTCATGCCACAACATGGATTATCTGAATTTTTGTGGTAGGGCTGATAATTATAAGTAAGGGGAGGGTCTATACAGCAATAACGGTAATCTTCATTGCTAGTATCAGTATAATTTCCAACAGTTCCATAGTATGGTTCATAATAATCTTCTCCGAAGCTGGAGCCTTGAGCGTCATTATATGCGCATATACGTTGAGTACATTGACATCTACATTTGTCGCATTCACCGTCATCTCCAATGCTGTTGCCGTCACTATCATAATTACAATTGATTGTAGATGGTTCTACTTCTTCTCCCTCAATGTATACTGCTTCTGTTGTTTCACAAGCATAGATATTTCCATGTTCATTGGGTTCAGTAAAACGAGCGCAATAACGTACTAATCCTGTATAATTAAATTTACACTCAGAAGCATTTAACGTGAACGTTTCTGTGCATTTAATAGAGGCAATGGTTTCTTCCCGTTTAACTTTAATTGTGGGATTAAAGAGCGTTGAATCATCGGGCTGAGAAACTGTTTGTTTTAGCTCATAATCTACAAAAGGCCAGACTCCTTTGCACGATAAAGCTTCTGCATTATTGGTAAATAATGTTAAAAAAGATATTATAAAAAAGAATAATAAAAACGCTTTGGTGAAGCGTTCTTTATTAAGTAGATAACTTTTTCTTTCTGATAACATAATATTCTAATTAGGAATTAGATTTTGATAGAAAGGAACTATCCAAGTATTTGGATTCTCTCCATGTTTGATAATTGCTTTTTCCATAGCTTCAAGGGCGTCCTCTTGTCCACCTAGAGTTTTTATTGCGTAATCTAGGCCGTCAAGATTTAGTTCTACTATTGTTCGTTTTTGTCTTTGTTTTATCATAAAGTGACGATTTATAGATTTCATTTTTTTTAGATCATTAACTTCATCTTCTGTTAATTTAAATGCTTTTTCATAGGCTTTATAATCAAAATACAAAGATAAAAGATGAGTAGATATTTTATCATGAATATTTTCTAAGTTTTTATTTAGTGAGTGTTTAAGGTCCCACATAAATATGGCTATAGCATTATTAGACGTTAGTTTATCAAGCCATTTAGGTAGCATAGCACTAAAAACTTTATCTTCAAGCAATAGATTTGCATCATCAATAGCAATAATGGTTGGAGGAGAATTTTGTAAATTAGAATATTTATATAGGCAATAAAAGGTTAAAGCTTTTAATGCATCTGGATTACTAGATAAGGATTTTACATTAAAGCCAATAATTTTAGAGCTAGATTCAAATTCATCCATAGGATTATCGAATAACATTCCAAATTTATTTGGTCTGCACCATATTGCAAGATTCTCTTTTATAGTTTTATCTTCAAATAATTCCTCTAACATTGATATTTGTCTGCTGCCAACAGGCATTTTGGTAATAAATTTGTCTATAGCATCATAAACCATTTGTTTCTGCTCATCGCTATGAGAGCCATCAGGAAAAATTAATAGCAACAACCAATCTTTGAGGAATTGATGATTTTCTTCTGTATCGGGTAAATGAAAGGGGTTAAAAGAAAAATTTAGTTCTTCTTGTTCTAAGTTAAGAATTTCATGCCTACCTTCTATAGCCTTTACGGTTACTCGGGATGTTTCATTTTGGTCAATATAAAGAACATGAGGGGCATATTTGGAAGACTCGGATAATAATAGATTTAATAGTGTTTTCTTGGATGATTTAAAGTCTCCAGCAATGATAGTATGCCCAGATTTTTCTAGGTGGAAATTGAAGTAATGTGGTCCTCCATCCTTACGACGGAATAGAGTTACTGCTGGTCCCCAAGGATTTTCTCTTTTTCCTGAGGGGTTATTATTTAAGGAAGCAAAACTTGCTGATTTCTTAGTATTAATATAGCTAGGGCGACGAAAGAAACTAAAGTTTCCAGGTAACTGAGACCAAAAACATAATTCTATATTTAAATCTTCTCGAACTGCAACAATTCCCAGTTTGTTTAATTCAGTTATAGTGCTTCCTGCCGTTCTTTCTAGTTCTTCTAATGTGTCTCCCACTATCATAAAGTTCATTTGTTGTGTGCCATAATCATTTGGATTGCCTTGATCGCTATCCATCATATCTGCAAGTCCACAGTCTTTTCTTAATTGTTCATCCTTACTAACTCCTAGAATATAATTGAAATATTCAGAGGGCTTTTTTGCTTCTGCAGCATCTACAAAAGTTAAAGTTTGTGATATTATATATTCACTTGCTATTCCTAAGAACTTATCTAGAGCTTTTGCTGCCAATTCGTGGTATTCTTTAATGCTAAAAAGTGCTGCGTAATGCTTTTTATTTTCATCAAATATTTCCATGGCATTTCCACCAAAGGCAACTTGACTGCGATAGAAAATATTATCAATACTTTGAATTGGTATGGCCACCCTTTTGCTATGAAGGCATATGATTTTGCTTAAGAATTCTAAGATTTCTGAATGTGCTCCATAGCTATCATGCTTCACCTCTAGTCTTTTTCCGCCAAAAGGCTTTAAAATGGTGAGCATATTAGTTATTATTTTATCTAACTTTTCTGAATTATAAGCTAATTTATTTAAGTGGTAATGTTTTAATAACTTAGGAGTAAAAGAAAGAGTAAGGTTTTTTTTGTCAGATCCACTGCCTTCATACAATATGGTTATATATAATTCATTGACAAATTTATCTCTCCAATGGTTTTTTCTTGCCCAAGAGTCATGAGTGTCTTTAGCAAAAGTAGAAGAAAAGTAATTAATTGAGTCAAGATTATGCTTGCGTCTGATAGTATGGAACCAAATTGCTACTTTACGATCAGTAACATTTTCCATAATTGCTTTACGAATTATACCTCTTAAATCAACGGTATCATCAGAATTCATCATTTCTTCTGAGTAACCTTCAATTTTAATTACTTGTAGTAATTCACCATTTTTTGTCAATATGCTCTGATCATTATAATGACAGGCATAAGGAATAGTAGGTTCTTCTAAATGTTCTAGAGAGAACTCAGGCTTGTCATTTTTTTTAAAGAAATTAAACATTCAACCAAACTAATTTAAGCATATTATTATGAATAGGAATGAGTTAATTATAACTTATAGTCACTGTTTGTCTATATATTTTCTATTAATAAAAATGATTTATTAGTAAATGGAGGTAGGTTATGATTATAGTAATTTAATATTGTATTTGTTGAATGCCATTGTTAGTGTGTATTTAATATGTGTAACAAGTAAATGAAATGAAAAAGATTGATATTTTGCTATCTGTTATGGTGGCAGTGGTTTGGGGAAGCTATTTTAGTGCAAGCAAAATAGCTCTTAATTCATTTCCACATATGCTTTTTGTGGGTCTGCGCTTTCTTATATTATTCCTTATAACTTCTACTTATCTTTTTAAAGATATACTGCCTATAAAGGAGGTGTTCTATTTTAGCTTAATAGCTTTGTTTAATATGTTTGCTATAAATAAAGCTATAGATTTATGTTCAGATCTTTCTCCTATTATTTTGATTAATGAGCTATCAGTTCCTGTTGCAGTATTATTAGGGGTTGTTTTTCTGAAAGAAAAATTTTATTTTAAAGATATTATAGGGATGGTTATAGCTTTTATTGGTTTAAGCATAGTTATTAATACTCGTTCAGAGGATAAAGTGCAGGAAGCAGGGATGTTTTTTGCTATTATTGCATCACTGTCATTTGCTCTTTATAATTTATATTTAAAGAAATTATCTAAATATAATCTTGTTTCTATCATTTCACTTTCAAGTTTATTTATTTTTCCGGTATTTATAGCATTATCTTTTTTTCAAGAAGAGTGGCCCTCCTTAGATGATATTAAATTAGAGTCAGTATTATCCTTAATATATGTGGTTGTTGTTATCAGTTTTTTATCAATGCTGTCTTGGATGTATTTATTAAGAACATATTCTATGAGTAAAGTTGTGCCATTCAACTTGTTAACCCCCGTATTTGGGTGTATTATTAATACAATGGTTTTAAATGAGAGAATAGGAATGAGCACTATATTGGGAGGCGTTGTAATTATAACTGGGCTTGTAATAATAGAGTTTAAAAAGGATTATGCTGCCAAAAAGCCTTGAATACAGATCGCCTAATTTTAACGAGCGTCCTGAAAATACAAAGATTGATACCATAGTTATTCATTACACTGAAAAGGAAGATGATGTTACTTGGCACTTAGAGGCGTTAGAGCTAAAGGTTAGTGCACATTATTTAATCAACAGAGAAGGAAAAGTTTTTTCAGTGGTTCCAGATCATTTAAGAGCTTTTCATGCTGGAAAAAGCTTTTGGAGAGGAAGAGAAAAAGTAAATGATTTTTCTATAGGTATAGAGCTTGATAACAATGGAAAAGAAAATTTTTCTGACGCTTTGATGGATTCACTAATATCTTTATGTAAAGAATTAATTTACAAACATCCTATTGATCCATTTAATATTATTGGTCATTCAGATGTGGCGCCAGGAAGAAAATCTGACCCTGGTAGATTGTTTGATTGGGACTTGCTTGCTAAGAATGGGATAGGGGTGATGCCTAAAAACCTTGTTCCAACTACTGTTATACCTAATATAGAAGCTATTCAGATGATGTTTAGTGAGTATGGTTATAAAATAGAGGTTAACGGGGTTTTAGATCAGAGCACCTTGGATGTTATGAAGGCTTTTAATGAGCATTTTAACCAAAGATGCTTAGAAAATTGGGATATTAAATCGCAGATGATGTTAGAGAGTTTGCTCATTTCTTAGGAAATTCACTTGAGATTAAGAGAGTATATGGAGTTATACCATAATTCCTTAAGGGTAATATTAACTTTGATCTTTTGATGCAACTATAAGTTTGATACTGCTATAGTATTATTGTTGTAAATCTTGTAATATATATATTATCGTAATAATGTTGGAGGATGAAATAGTGCAGGTTTCAAATAAAGTATTAAGTTTGGAGGAACAAAGAGACTTTGTTAAAGGCATTCAGGTAAAGATTAAAACTTTGTATACAAAAGCGGATACTCTTCAAACTAGTCTTAGTAAGCTAAGAAATAGATTATTGTTGGTTAAAAAAAATATTGTAAGTGCAAAATCTAAAAGAAAGGAATTAGTATCACAGAAAAAAAGTTTAATTGAAGAAGAGAAAGCTATAAAAAGACAGAAATCTGCAAAGAAAAAAGAAAGATCATTTTTAAAAGTAAGCAAAAATAAAAGTAAAAAAGAACTTAAGAGTTTTGATAAGAAGTTCAATAAAGAAATTAAATTGCTTGAAAAAAAACAGTCTAAAGAAGCTCTCTCGGAGGAAGAAAGAGATAGATTATCAGAGCTTTCAGGTAAAAGAAATTTGTTGGTTAGTAAAATAGATTCTTATATTCATAATATTGATCAACTTAAAGGAGATATAAAATCTTTTGATAAGCAGCGAAATAAACTCTCATCGGAAAAAAAAGCTATAAAAGAAGATATACATAAGGTTAAACAAGAAATTTCTAAGAATAAGGTTAATAAGAAGTCTATAAGTTCTGAAATAGATTTAGTTAACAAAAACATATTAAATAATAACAAACTTATCTCTTCTACTAACACTGTTTTAAAGAAGGAAAGTTTAATTCTTGAAAATAAAGAACAAGATAGAGTTAGAGCGCAAGAGGCTAAGAAATCTAGGGATAGAGAAGAAGTCAAGGCAAAGGAGCGCCGTCGTCAAGCATATATAAAAAAGGAGCAAAAAGAAGAAAAACTAAAGAAAGTTAAGGCTGCTAAGGCAAAGGAGTTAGGGATTACACCTCTTAGTGATGAAAAGGCTGCTGCTTTAATGAAATCTGCACGAGATATTCCTGCTGAACTTAATGTAATAAAAATGAAAGAGACTCTTAAAAGAGAGAAAGAAACTAGATTAAAAGAGAAACTTAAGAATGTTAATAAGATCAGAGATAGTTTAGAGAAAAGTAAGCCTCAGGATAAATTTTTAACTGGGGCGAGAGGTAGACTAGATGCACTTTATGTCAAGCCAAAAGGTCGTGGTAGAGGTGATAGGTAACTTATTAGCTAATACTTTTGTAGTTAAAATAGCTGCCTTAACTCTTTGTGTAACTTAAGCTGATTTTTAGAAAGAAAGCCTTTAGCGAATATTTCCTGAATACTTATTAAACGTCAGATGTCAGCCCCAAGAAATATATTATATCTAACTAATAATTAAGACAATGTAGATATAATTTTAGATAGTGATCAAATGGGTTCTTATATAGAAAACTAATATAATTTTATGCTATATTTATGAGTTTGGATGTTAGCTCAAAGATTCCTGGTAGTGGAGAATATTTAATTGGTAAAGATGTAGGTGAGCATTTTAGTTGGATGAACAATGCAAATGAGTTGTAATATAGGTGTTATGTAGTCGTAGTTTATTTGCCTAATTGTCTATCAACAGCCTTTTTACTTTCTTTTACTTTCTTTTCAAAAGATCCTGTTGGAGTTTTTATATTTCTTTTTTCTAAATTAGAAAAAGCTTTATCAAGTTTACCAGTGATTTCTTCTCCTTGTTTTTTTAGAGATTGAAATTTATCTGTTAGGTTCTTTATGGATGAATCATTCATGTTAAATCCTTTGTTAGTACAACTTGAATTAAAAAAAAGCCTTCAGCGATAATACCCTGAAGGCTTCCTAAATGAAAAGTTATTCAATATTATTGATTATCTTTTACAAAATTTACTGCATCTGAAACCTTAGCAATTTTTTCTGCAGCTTCATCAGGGATTTCAATGTTAAATTCTTCTTCAAAAGCCATAACCAGCTCAACTTGATCTAAACTGTCTGCGCCTAAATCATCAACGAAACTCGATTCTAGAGTTATTTTATCTTCTTCTGCACCTAAATGCGATGCAACTATTTTTTTTACTTTGTCTTCTATGTCGCTCATAGTTTATATTTCCTTACTGATACTTTAAAGTTAAGTGAATAAGAACTATATAATTATATAGTTCTTATAAAATAATTACCATCAATATATAGGTAATTTATAAAAATCGCAATATATAAAAATAATAAAAGTTAAATCATTGCCATTCCGCCGTTAATATGTAATGTTTGTCCGGTAACATAATTAGCTTCATTACTTGCTAAAAACACTACTCCATTAGCGATATCGTCAGGGGACCCTAGACGTCCACAAGGAACTTTTTTTAGTAATTCTCCTTTCATGTCGTCGGATAATTTATCTGTCATAGCTGTAGCAATAAATCCAGGCGCTACACAATTAACTGTTACTCCTCTGGCCGCTACTTCTAATGCAAGACTTTTTGACATTGCAACCATTCCAGCTTTAGCAGCTGTATAATTCGCTTGGCCTGGGTTTCCAGTTGTTCCAACAATAGATGAAATATTGATGATTTTACCAGATTTTTGTCTAACCATTTTTTTGATTGCTGCTTTATTCAAAATGAAGGAAGATCTTAGGTTGATTTTGATAACTTCATCAAAATCTTCTACACTCATTCTTAAGGATAGATTATCTTTTGTGATACCCGCGTTACAAACTAAAATATCTAATTTGTTATGCACAGCAAAAGCTTTATCTACTAATCCTGAAACTGCTTCGTCATCATGTAGATTACAGGTTTCTATAGTTACTCTTGTCTTTAGCTCAGAAGCTAGTTTTTCTAAAGATGTCATATTAGTGCCAGAAATGATCACATGCGCGCCTTGGCTGTGTAATTTACGTGCTATTGATCCACCAATGCCACCTGATGCTCCTGTTACTAAAGCTACTTGTTCTTCTAAATTAAGCATTTTTTCTCCTTACATATTAATTTATACAAACATTCTCAAAGGATGTTCTATGAACTTTTTAAAGCTTGCTAGGAATTTGGCTCCTACAGCGCCATCAACAACCCTATGATCACAAGAAATACTTATGTCCATTATAGTTGCCATTGTTATTTGATCTTTCATAACAACAGGACGTTTATTGCTTGTTCCCACTGCCATAATGCATGATTGTGGAGGATTCACTATAGCTTGGAATTGTTTTATTCCAAACATTCCAAGATTTGAAATACTAAATCCTCCACCCTGGAACTCTTCAGGTCTTAATGCATTCTCACGCGCTTTTTTCGCTAAAGATTTCATCTCATTAGAAATATCAATAACAGATTTTTGGTCAGCATTATGAATGATTGGGGTAATTAGTCCATCAGAAATTGCCACTGCCACTGAAATATCTACATTATTATATTGTAATATTGCTTCTTCACTCCATGAAGCATTTGCTTCTGGAACTTCAGCTAATGCCATAGCGGTTGCCTTTATAATACAATCATTTATTGATACTTTGAATTCTGGATTATCTTTATCAGTTGTAGCGTTTAATTCTTCTCTTAAGGATAATAATTTATCAATATTACATTCAATTGATAGATAAAAATGAGGAATGTTTTGTTTTGCTTCAAGCAAGCGTTTAGCTATCACTGTGCGAATATTACTATTTTCAATAGAGATATATTCATTTGGATTTCTTTCTACAAAGCCATGAGAATTTGATCTCTTTCTTGATTTGGATTTTAAAACATCAGCCTTAACGATTCTGCCATTTGGACCTGTGCCCGTAATTCTAGCTAAATTAATATTTTCATTTTCTGCAATACGCTTTGCTAAAGGGGAGGCTTTTATTCTTGTTTCTTCTTTCTGTACGGGAGAAGGAGCAGAAGCGGATGGCTCCTTCTTTGCTGGTTCTTCTTTGGGAGAGCTAGGAGTACTAGTTTGTACGTTTTTTATTATAGTTTTAGGTTTGTAATCCTTTATAGAATCTAGCGATTCATCTTCCTCTAACAAAAGGGCGATTAGATCATTAACTGGAACATTCTTGCTACCAGCATTAACCAGAATTTTTCCTATAACACCTTCGTCTATCGATTCAACTTCCATAGTAGCTTTGTCGGTTTCAATTTCTGCCAATACATCACCAGGCTTAACTTTATCACCTTCTTTTTTTAGCCATTTTGTCAAATTACCTTCAGTCATGGTTGGCGATAAAGCTGGCATTAAAATTTCAATAGGCATAATTGATTATCTCCTTTAAGATTTACTAAAACAAACTTTTGTACAAGCTTCTACAATGTTATTAGCATCAGGTATTGAAAGTTTCTCTAAATTATTAGCATAAGGAAGAGGAACATCTTTTTGATGAACCCTTATTATTTCGGCATCTAGGTAATCAAATGCTTGTTCAACCACAATTGCAGCTATAGTAGCTCCTATTCCAGCGAATCCCCAGCCTTCCTCAACTGTAACTAAGCGATTAGTTTTCTTGACTGATTCAATAATAGTATCTGTATCTAATGGGCGAAGTGTACGTAAATCTATAACTTCTGCAGATATACCTTGTCCTTCTAAAATTTCAGCTGCAGCTATTGCATTTCCAACTTGCATTGAAAATGCAGTTATGGTTATATCTGTTCCTTCGCGAACAACATTAGCTTTACCAATTTCTATTGCTTCATCAAAGTCATCATTTACTTCAAATTTATGACCATACATTAATTCATGTTCTAAAAAAACTACTGGATTAGGGTCTTTAATAGCGGCTTTGAGGAGGGCTTTACAGTTTTTTGCGTCATATGGAGCAATAACTTTTAATCCAGGAACATGGCTGTACCATGCAGCAAAGCATTGAGAATGCTGTGCTCCAACTCTACTAGCAGCGGCATTAGGTCCACGAAATACTATTGGGCATTGAACTTGTCCACCAGACATATAGTAAGTCTTAGCAGCTGAATTAATAATTTGATCAATGGCTTGCATAGCAAAATTGAAAGTCATGAATTCAACAATCGGTTTAAGTCCGGTCATAGATGTTCCCACGCCTAGTCCTGCGAATCCATGTTCAGTGATAGGAGTGTCTACAACTCTTTTGTCACCAAATTCTTGTAGTAGACCTTGAGTAACTTTATAAGCTCCTTGATATTCTGCTACTTCTTCGCCCATCACGAAGACATCTTTATCATTACGCATTTCTTCAGCCATTGCATCACGCAAAGCTTCTCTAACAGTGATCATTTTCATATATAAACTTCCGTGTGTAATTCATCTTCATTTGGTTCTGGAGAATTTTGAGCAAATTCAACAGCTTCTTCAATGATTTTCTTTACTTCTTTTTCTATTGACTTTAGATCTTCTTCTTTTGCAAGCTTGTTTTTTAAAATATGATTACGGTAAAAATTAATCGGGTCATGATTATCTCGAACATTGCTTACTTCTTCTTTACTACGATAAGTAGCAGGATCTGACATTGAATGCCCACGATATCTATAAGTTTGCATCTCTATCAACATGGGGCCGTTTCCAGCGCGAACATAATCAACGGCTTCTTTACCTTTTTCCATTACTTCTATGATGTTCATACCATCAATTTTAATTCCAGGAATACCAAAAGATTCTCCTCGTTTAGATAGATCATCAATTGAGCAATGTCTTTTTATTGAGGTTCCCATAGCATAGCCATTATTTTCTACTATATAGATTATAGGTAGTTTCCATAAAGCGGCCATATTAAAAGATTCATATACCTGTCCTTGGTTCAGTGCTCCGTCACCAAAATATGCTAAAGTAATAGAATTGTCCTCTTTATATTTTGCGGCAAAAGCCATTCCAGTTCCAATTGGAACTTGTGCGCCTACAATACCATGGCCACCATAGAATTTTTTCTCAAGGTCAAACATATGCATTGATCCACCTTTGCCTTTTGAGCAGCCAGTGGATTTACCCATTAATTCAGCCATTATGGTTTTTGGATCGCTTCCGGCTACTAATATATGGCCATGATCTCGATATGCTGTAATAGTAGAGTCATTTTTATTAATAATGTTATGCATGCCAACGGCAATTGCTTCTTCTCCGCTATATAGATGGCAGAAACCTGCAATCATTCCCATGCCATATAACTGGCTGGATTTCTCTTCAAACCTACGGATTAATAACATCTCTTTATAAAGTTTTAACGGTTGCAAAGAATAATTCTCCTAATTTTACTAAAGAATAGAATTTAGCAAAACTTAAGGAAATAGTCAAATAGCTTTGTAATTATTTGAAGTGTTCGTAAGTGGTGTTTCTATCTTTTAGAATGTGAAGAATAAGACTTGTGAGGGGGGGAGGGGCTTACTTCGTAATCTCGTAATGAATTTCTTCTTTTTTCTGGAGGAACAAGTTTAACAAATTTCTCTTTTGTTGCATTTGAGGCGCTTTGAAAAGCTTCTGACTGAATTAATTTACTAATTGTTGCGTTAAGAGTTTCGTTTTTGATCCCTTCTTTATCATTTAAGTATTCAAAAATGCGGTCAGCAATAAAAAGTTTCTTTTCGATAGATTCTTCTGAATTTATAACTAAATTTACTACTTCGGGAATATCTGGTTCCTTTATCATATTTAGCATAGGTAGCAACAGAGTGTGGTCTGCATCAAGAGCTGCTTTAATAGATCTACTAGCAAACTCTTTTGTGTCAGATATAGAATTAAATGATTTTGTTAGAAGGTTTTTTATTTTGTCTATAGATTGTAGTGTATTATCTATTGAGCGTGGATCTGGAGGTAGACTGTCTTTGGTGAGCTTCTTTCGGAAAGCATCCAGAACAGGTTCATTATTACTATTTGAGAATGCAACTCGTAGTAAATCTTCATCATTGCTACAATTGATTATATCATATATATTTTTCTCACTTAATTTAGCGCCAGATTTAATAGTTCTATGAAGTAGTTGTGTATATTTGTTGAATCTTTGCTTTGCAGCTTTATTAGATACTCCAGGAGTTTTTGCTTTATATCGTTTAATGTCTAATTCTGGGATTAATATATCTAATGAAGTTCTTCCGTTGTTATTTTTATGGTGAGCAAAAGCATTACGAGCATCTGGTCTTTCGTTTAGAATTAAATTTGTAAATTTTGGATGATTTTGTTTTATGCAGTAGGTAAATAAAGTATCTTCTCCAGTAAAAAAACTATCATGGTGTTTTAATTTCTTGAGAAGATATTTAAAAAGTTTTTCATTATCTTCTATCATTCGATCTACTTCGCTGTCACGAAATTCTATTCTAAGTTTTTGTTCATTCTTGAACATTTGAATTAGTTTTTGTGATAAATGAGTTAGAAGTATTCTTGCTTGTTGTTCATCGTGGACGTCGTTATTAACCAGAGTATCAATTAAAAATTCTACCACCTCTGTTTGGCTTGAATCTGCTGCATGAGCTATGAGGTCATGACCATGAATATTCCTTGAGATTAGTTCTAAGAAGGAATCAGGATTTCGCTCTTTAAGATGATTTAGATCTCTAACTATTTTTCTATGGTCAGTTTCATTGGTAATACTGCCATATATATAATCCAAATAATCTTCGGAAGAGATTGGTGATATTTGAGGAGGATTTTCTCCAATTGCATTAGAATAGCTTGATAAATCTCCTAATGACGATGAAAGCTCTTTATGGCAATGATTCATTTGTCCTTGTAAATATCGGTCAACATTTTTAAGGTTGCTCAAAAGAAGTTTAGGAGGTCTGAAGGTGTAAGAGGATTCTTTTTTTCTTCCTTCTGAAATACTTATTTTTATAGGATTCATAGTATAGAGAGGAAGGCTATCAGCTATTTGATCTAAAGAAGATTTTGGTGAAGAGGATTGGTTTTGTATGTTTTCTAAATGGCTATCTAGTAATTTTATAAGACTATGTGTTCCTGGTTCTCCTAAAAAGAATTGATCTTCAGGTGTATGGCTAATTAAAGAAGATCCCTTTTTAAGGATGTTTTCTGCTAGTCCTGCAAAACAGCATCTTAACTCTACATTCAACGGAGATTTGCTGCAGTTATCCAGAGTTGTTAAGAATTCATCGGATGTTGAAATTTCTCCTTGGTCATTATCTATCTGTAATAGAAGTTTGTCACGCTGTCTTGAGTGCATAACAGCATCTATTCTTGTTGATGAGTCAATTCTTCCATTTAGTTTGTTTCTTATTTCGCTTAAGGATAAAGGGCTTGTGCCATCTCCTATAATCAAGCCGTTATTTTTTTCTCGATAAGCTTCATGATTGGATAAGCTAGTGTATTCAGGGCTTCCTGGGCCGATTATTAAAACAGTTTTAAGGGGCATAAAGCTTTATTTATAATAATTTTATATATTATAATGATAGCACATTCTTATGAATATAAAAATTTTTAATTGACCTTTATTAGGCGTGATAAAACCTTAGGGATTTCATCTAGTAAATCTTCTGAAATAAGGCCCGGTCCAAAATTTCTTGCAGCTTCTGAATGAATATAGCTTGCTATGCAGCAGGAGATGAAGCCCGAGATCCCTTGGGCCATGAATCCAGCTATTAGCCCAGCAAGAACATCTCCACTTCCTGCTGTGGCTAGGGATGTTGGGGCTGATTTATTGACTATGTATTCTCCTTTGGGGGAGGCAATAATTGTATCATGTCCTTTAAATAAAACAGTTGCTCTACTCAAGTAAGCAGCGTCAATTGCTGATTCTAAATTAGGAAAAATTCTTTTAAATTCACCTGCATGAGGAGTTAACACAACGTCGCCATTAATTGTATCAAAAAGCTCTTGCGGATTATCTTGAAATACAGTTAAAGCATCTGCATCTAGGACTGTATTTTTAGAAAGTTTTAGAACTTCTAGTACATTATGTTTTGTTTGTTGGTTAACTCCATTTCCTGGGCCAATTAAAATAGATTTTACTCGAGGATCTTTTAATAACTCATAGTCTGTTTTTATCATCATAGACATCATAGAGGCTGCATATATTTTAGCGGTTTCTTCGTCGCAGATGATACTAGCTAAGCCTGCTCCGCTACGCAGAGAAGCATATGCAGCAAGCTTAGTTGCCCCAGTGGATCCTGTGCTGATATTAGCTCCCATTATAATAGCATGGCCTCTATCATATTTATTATGTTCTCTTTTGATAAAGGGAAGAGATTTATGCCATAGCTTTGGTGAATTGATTTGCATATAAACTTATTGCTTAAATTTCAATATATTTAATTATATCAGCAAATCATGTGTGAGAACAAGGAAATGATAACGAGGTGCTTCATTCTAAGTGTTTTTTGATGGACTTAAGAAGAGTTTGTTTTCCATAAGGTTTTCTTATGCACTCTACCGCACCTACATTTATAGCTTCTTCTATATCTTTTTCGTTTGAGGTTGCTGTTTGTAAAATTACAGGTATTCGCTTTAAAATTGGATCGCTTTTTATAATTTTTAATGTCTCTATTCCAAGAAGATTATCGTGAAGGCTTGGCATAACTAGATCTAGAAGAATTAAATCAATATTATTTGGCTTGTGGTCTTTAAGAATTTTTAAAGCTTTTCTGCCGCTGTTTGCTTTAATAAGGGAGCAATTAGTGTTGTGTAGAATTACTTCTATGCCAAGTAAGCATATTTCTTCGTCGTCAATTGCTAAAATATTAGTTTTTGGACAGTTGCATTTTTTATGTTTTATAGATTTATTAGAATTTACTCCTATAATAGTAGGTATATTTTTGAATGTTTCTTTGTCTTGGATAAGGTATCTAAGATTGCTGATGTTATGTTTGATAAGTTCTGTTTGATCGATGTGATATTGTAATGTGTTCATAAACTCTCTTAATTGATTAGGGTTGTTAGTTAAAAAATATTATAAAATAATACATAATAGTTTAAATATTAATCTTTTATATAGCGTATAAGTTAATAAATGGTTAATTCAAAGATCTAGCGCAACAAAAAAGTTTTATAGCGCATCAGAAGTGATGACATAGATGTTTTCTTGGCATAATTGCTAAAAGCAAATTCACAGATTAAATACTTCAAGGCAACCTGCTGCACAGGAACTAAAGTTGCCTTGAAGTATTTAAGACAGAATTTATATTAAGCAACACCAAGAAAAGAAATGTAATATTCAAATAAAGAGGAAGTGTGATAACCTAAGTTGTCGACAAACAAGAACAGGTTATCACAGTGCAATACTATAATAGACTTAACTTAGAAGAAAGAGAAAATATCAATCACTATCTAAAATTAGGAGCGAGTATAACTAAAATTGCGAAAGTATTGAATCGATCCAAATTTACAATATCAAGAGAAATAAAAAGAGGAACATTAGGTGTTAGGTTGTCCTATTCCTCTTGAAGTGCTGCATCAAAACATCCTGTTGAGCTAGATTCTTGAATCCACTATCTGTTAGAACTTTTTGATGAGTTTTATACACTTATGCCATTTGCTTTATATTGATTACAGTTTTCTCTAATTGACTTGAGGGGGTAAGGAATATAGTATTATCTAATATTATAATAAAAGATGAATAAAAAATGGAAAGTCCAGATATAATATATGTTGATAGTAATAAAGTTCAGTGTGAAGGTGATGGCAAGTCTATTGGTCACCCTAGGGTATATTTAGAAATTAAGGACGGTGAAATAGAATGTCCTTATTGTAGTAGAACATTTAAATTAAAGAAGATAAAAGAATGAAAGTAACTCAGAAGGTCAAGGATATTTTAAGTTGTTATGAATCAGATAATGCTGGTACTAAGAATAATTTAGCTAGCATTTTAATGCATGGTAAACTTGGTGGAACAGGAAAATTATTAATTCTTCCTGTAGATCAGGGCTTTGAGCATGGTCCTGCTAGAAGTTTCGCTGCTAATCCTGATGCATATGATCCTTATTATCACTGGGGCTTAGCTATTGAGGCTGGCTTAAGCGCATATGCAGCTCCTCTAGGAATGCTTGAGGCAGGGGCTAGTAATTTTGCTGGAGAAATTCCAACAATTTTAAAGCTAAATAGTGCAAATTCACTAAGTGATTCTAATTTGGAGCCATCACAGGCTATTACTGGATCTATTTCTGATGCTTTAAGACTGGGCTGTTCTGCTATAGGTTTTACTATTTATCCAGGGTCGGATGAAGCCTATAATATGATGAATGAGATAAGAGAGTTATCTGAAGAAGCTAAGCATTATGGGTTGGCGGTAGTAATTTGGTCTTACCCCAGAGGTGGGAATATTTCTAAAGATGGTGAGACAGCTTTGGATATTATTGCTTATGGAGCGCATATGGCAGCTCTTTTAGGGGCGCATATAATAAAAGTTAAACCCCCAATAAATTACTTAGAAAATGCAGAAGCTAAAAAAGTTTATTTAGACAAAAAAATCCCCATGGATACTTTATCTCAAAGAGTTCATCATGTTAAAGATGCTTGTTTTGCTGGAAAAAGAATAGTGGTTTTTTCTGGTGGAGCAAATAAATCCATAGAGTCGCTCTATCAAGAAATAAAAGAGATAAAAGACGGAGGAGGGAATGGTTCTATTATAGGTAGAAATAGTTTCCAAAGACCAAGAGACCAAGCATTAAAAATGTTACAAGAAATTATAGATATATATTCTATGAGTTAATAACTTCTTTACACATTTCTGCTATACAATTAATAATTGCATTGCATTTTAGGGGTAGGAAATGTTTTCTTTTAAGGAAAAATTTAGGCGGAGTATTAAGTTTAGATCACATGTAGTTATTGCAACCGCTGTGACCTTAATACAATTAGTGTCAATGGTTGTTTTGATTATATTCAATTTTAATAACTTAAAGCAAAGTTTTATTCAAAGAATAGATATGCTTGCAAGATATCAAGCCGATTCATTATCCAGTCCTATGTGGGAGTTTGATGATAAATCAATAAAGTCAATTTTTAGATCTTTTGAAGAGTCTTCCACGATTATTTATGCTGCCATTTATAATGAAGATGGTGAAGTCATGTATTCAACAGGGGATGATTCTAAATTAGATAGGGTGATTTCAATGGAGAAGTCTATAGTGTATGAGCCTCAAAAACAGTTCTTAGGTAAGATACAATTAAATGCCTCTCTTTCAAGTGTATATAGCCAATTATGGAATAATATTTTTATTAGTATTGTTAATTTTATAATTATGCAAATTTTTATACTTGGAGCAACTTATTGGGTGTTTCGTGATACTATTGACCCTATCCAAAGTATTACTCGTATTGTGCATTTAATTAAAGATGGTAAATTAGAAAATGAAATTCCCGATTTGCGGAGACAGGATGAAATAGGAGCAATTGCTAATGCGGTTTATTCATTGCAGACTTACACTAAAGGTATTAATGACTATCGTCAACAAAGAGAGTTAGAAAAAGAAAATAGACATAATAAAATATCTAGTTTGATTGAAGGTTTTTATAAAGATTCATCAAGTATAATTAAGTCTGTGGAGCAGTCTTCTCAAGAGTTGGATAGCACGGCACAAAAAATGTCTAAAATTATTAAAGACGTAGATCAAAGAGCATATAATGTAAATAATATTTCAGAGCGCACATCTCATAATATAGAGAATGTATCAAGTGCTGCTGCTGGAATAAAAGATTCTATTGAGCAGATCTCGCTTCAAACGAATAAGTCTACAAAAATTGTGCATGAGGCTGTTGATCATACTGAGGAAGCAAGAGTTATAACAGATTCTTTAGATGATGCAATGAAACAAATAGGTGAAGTTGTTTTGTTTATAGGAAGGCTTGCTAAGCAAGTAAATCTTTTATCTTTAAATGCTACTATAGAGTCTGCAAGGGCTGGAGAGGCAGGAAAAGGATTTGCAGTGGTGGCTTCTGAAATTAAGAGTCTTGCCCATCAAACAAGTGATGCTACTGAAAATATTGGCGGACAAATTGCTAATATTCAAGAGGTTTCTAGTGAAGTAATAGGGTCTATGACTTTAATCAAAGAATCAATTAGTAATGTGAATCAATATGCTCAAATTGTGGCCTCAGCAGTGGATAAACAGAGTGCTGTAACTAAAGATATTTTTCTAAATATAAAAACAGCTGTTGAGGGAGCTAAAGAAGTGAATAGTGATATGGCTGATATAAAATCTCTTACTTCTAATGCAAATAAGTCAACTCTAGATGTGCTAAAAGCTGCTAACGTTCTTTACGAACAAGCAGACTTATTAAATAAAACTATAAATAAATTTACTCAAGAGATTCGTAAATTGTGATAAAGTTTTATTGCTGTTTCAAGAGGATAAAAGTATGGTACCCGCAGCCAGACTTGAACTGGCAAGGGCTGACGCCCCACGGATTTTAAGTCCGTTATGTCTACCATTCCATCATGCGGGCAAAAGTAGCTTCCAATGTTTTACATCGACATTTGATTATAGGCAAGTAAAATTTGTTAAAATAACAAAAAAATATGAAATAGATCCTTTGAGGCTTTATTGGCATATCTTATTGAAAGACATTAAAAGATATAGTATAACCTAGTGGTTATCAAAACTATTTAGAATTTTTTGGGAAAGCTATGTTGAAATCTTTAGGTAAATTTTTGTTTGGTTCAGTAAATGATAGGGCAGTCAAGTCTTTATCAAAAATAGTGGATCAAGTAAATGCATTAGAAGACGGCATGCTATCTTTGTCAGACAGTGAGCTCTCTGCCCAAACGGTTAAACTTAAGCATAAACTAAGTGAAGGCTTTTCTTTAGATGATATTTTGCCAGAAGCATTTGCAACAGTGAGAGAAGCCTCTAGGAGAGTGCTCAATATGCGTCATTTTGATGTTCAGATAATGGGAGGCATTGTTCTGCATCGTGGAATGATTGCTGAAATGGGCACGGGGGAAGGAAAAACATTGGTAGCAACGTTAGCAGTCTATCTGAATGCCCTTACAGAAAAAGGAGTTCATTTAGTTACCGTAAACGATTATTTAGTAAAAAGAGACTCGGAATGGATGGGGAGAGTTTATAGATTTTTAGGGCTATCTATAGGTTGCATTACTAGTGATGTTGATGATGAAACTAGAAAAGAAGCTTATGATTGTGATATTACTTACGGTACAAATAACGAAGTTGGGTTCGATTATTTAAGAGATAATATGAAACACGATATAGAGCAATTATCTCAAAGAAAATTTAACTTTGCCATTGTTGATGAAGTAGATTCAGTTTTGATTGATGAGGCGAGAACGCCTTTAGTTATTTCTGGCCCTGCAGAAGATAGCTCTGCTTTATATACCTCAATAAATAAACTTCTACCTAAGCTTAAAGATAGTGATTATGAAATTGATGAGAAGTCTAAACAGATAACTTTAACTGAAGATGGAATGACCAATGTTGAATTACTGCTGAAGAAGCATAAATTAATAGAAGAGGATGGTAATTTTTATGATTTGCATAATATGCCATTAGTTCATCATGTGAATCAGGCTCTTAGAGCACATAAATTATTTACTAAAGATATTGATTACATGGTATCTAACAATCAAGTTCTAATTGTTGATGAGTTTACTGGTAGGGCCTTAGAAGGAAGAAGATATTCAGAAGGATTGCATCAAGCATTGGAAGCAAAAGAAGGCTTACAAATTCAGAACGAGAATCAAACTTTAGCATCAATTACCTTTCAAAACTATTTTCGTCTCTACCCAAAGTTAGCAGGTATGGCCGGTACCGCAATGACTGAAGCAACGGAGCTATATGATATTTATAAGCTTGAGGTAATAGAGCTTCCAGCTAATAAAACTAGGATCAGAATGGATGAAGATGATCTCATTTACCGTACAGCGGTTGAGAAATATAAGGCTATTATAGAACAAATAGTTGAGTGTCATCAAAGACAGCAGCCAGTGTTGGTGGGGACTGTAAGTATTGAGAAATCAGAATTTATTTCAGCAATGCTTAAGAAAAAGAAAATCCCTCATAATGTTTTAAACGCTAAGCGTCATGATAAAGAAGCTATGATTATTGCCCAGGCTGGTAGAGCTGGTGCCGTAACTATTGCAACTAATATGGCTGGTCGTGGAACGGATATTATGCTAGGAGGTAATCCAGAATATTTGCTAAATGATAAGATGACTAAGGAAGAAAGGTCTGCAATAAATAAGCAAGTTGAGAAAGAAAAGGAAATAGTTTTAGCCGCTGGTGGATTATTTATTATTGGTACTGAAAGACATGAAAGTAGAAGAATAGATAATCAATTGCGTGGTCGTGCTGGCCGTCAGGGAGATCCTGGTCAAACCAAATTTTATCTATCGCTCGAAGATGATTTAATGCGTATTTTTGCTTCGGATAAAATGGGGGCTATTCTACAGAAATTAGGTATGGAAGAAGGAGAAGCTATTTTCCATCCAATGATTAGCAGAGCGCTTGAGAAAGCACAGCAAAAAGTTGAGGGTAGAAATTATGAGATTCGTAAGAACTTACTAAAATTTGATGATGTGGTAAATCATCAACGCTTGGTAATTTATGATCAGAGAAGAGAAGTTTTAGAAGCAGATGAGCTTACGGATGAAATAGAACCGATGTATCATGGAATTAATAGCAGTATAGTTTCAAGATATACTCCCCCCAGAACTTATCCTGAACAATGGGATATTGATAGCTTTAAGCATGAAACTTTTCGTATATACGGTGTTGAGATTCCGATTGAGACTTGGGCTGGATATGATAAGATTGATGATGAGCAGGTGTTACTTTATTTAAATGATGAGATAGAGAAGCTTTTTAAAGCTAAGCAAGATAATTATACCGATCAAGTTTTCCAAACAATGGCCAAGCGTTGTTTATTATCTACTATCGATCAATTATGGAAAGACCATTTATATACTTTGGATCATTTAAGACAGAGTATTGTTCTTCGTGCTTATGGTCAAAAGGACCCATTAAATGAATATAAGCGAGAAGCATTTCATATGTTCGGATCAATGATGGAAAACATTAAAGAGTTATTTATTCAAAGATTAGCTCATTTAGAATTGAAGTGGGTTAAAAATGAAGATGGTACTTTTTTAGTTGATTCTCGTATACCAACTCAAGGAAAAACTTTTGAGAGCCGAAGTGATCCTGCTATGGTTCAGAGCAACAAAGAGGATTTTCAATCTTCTAACCGTGTATATGTAGCCCCTGAGGAGCGTGATTCTAAAGATCCTTTGAGTTGGGGAAAAATAGGGCGAAATGAACCATGTCCATGTGGATCAGGTAGTAAATATAAGCAATGCCATGGAAGAGTTTAAAAATCTAATTAGCCCAAAATTTTTCTGTATGATTCAAATTAGGAGAATACTGAGATAAAAATATAAGTTTACAACCAACTGGTTAAATCAAATTTTTAGTTTTTTGGGACCGATGAAATGCAGCGTTGTCCATAATCACCATTCTCCCTGCTTTTGGTTCTTTTATGAATGAATTCTGCTTTAATTTAAAATGCTTAACCAGTACAATTATTTAAGATTAAAATAAAGCTAGAACAGTCATAAATGAAATTATGTTATGATTTTGTTGAGACTAATCTCTAATTTCTGATAGAAAAATTTTTAACTACCAAAATCTCTAGAACCTTATCTCACAACGGACCCTACTATAGTTTTTGTGCTAAAGTCCTTATGAGTTTTAGCATTCATTAATTATTGCATCACAATTAGTGATCGCTCTAAATTTTATTAGATGTCAATATTAGTTATTTCCCTCTTCCTTTTGATCCTTTGTTTTTGCCCATTATATTTGGCATAGAAAAATTGGGTATAGAG
>JAOARE010000032.1 GCA_025210695.1 Rickettsiales bacterium | reverse complement strand
TTTACTAAATCTTTTTGTTCTGCGATTTAGGCGCACCAACATATCACGCATCGATGAATTAAAACTTTCTACAAGGCACGTCTCTGACTTACTGGAGATACGCTTGTTTGCTAATTTATAATAACCATACGAAGGATTCTTATCGGTGCTTAAATATTCTATTGAACCGCATTCTCCTTCAATTTCAAGCGCCAACTCTATAAAGTTACTATTGTTGCCATTGCCTATTTTAAACGCAATAGTTTTAAATCTGTCCCTATCCACAGCAGTCCAAATTCTTGTGTATGGGCGCGTCCATTCCCCTGTTTTTTTGTTTTTTCGAGGCTTTTTTTAATAAAAGTAAAAAGCTCATCCATTTCAAGTATTTCAATGTCCTGAGCTTCTTCTTTGCGCTCTCTTACCATCTCGTCCACAATGCGACCAGCTTTCTTTATCCACATAAAACATGTCGCCAAAGGAATATTGAGTATTTCAGCAATTCTACGAAATCCGCAGTTATTGAGGTACATTCTTACAACCAGATTTCTCGTTTTGTTATCATATTTATTGCGAGCGTCACCATGGATGAAGTTGTAAAGGCAATCTTGACATTTGTAGCGCTGCTGAGCTCTAACAAATCCATTTTTGACGTGATGTTTAGAATCACATTTGGGGCATGATATAATCATAGTAGCAAAACCTCTCAAGCTAAAATTACTAGCTTAACTCTATTTTACGTCCTTGTCTATCTATAATAAACACTCCCAAATATTAGATGTAGATAATTCAGCAACTCTTATGATTCCAGAGGAAGACCTAGTCCCAACTGATAAAAATGGAACAGCTGAAACTATAGAAATAGTAAGAGCTCAAGAATTGGAGTTGCCTAAGCAAATAAATGTAACTTATATTGATCGGCCATTTAATTACGATCCAGTTACTCAGAGTAGCCAAAGACAAACCGTAAAAGCCGTTGAGCAAATAATGTTAAATCTTCCAATAGTGATGAGTGCGACAATGGCAAAAAAGATAGCGGACATAACTTTATACGGAGCTTGGAAAGAACGAATTAGCTTTGGTTTTATGTTGCCACCTAAATATGCTCACTTAGAGCCAACGGATATTATTCAGGTTCAAGCAAATAATTCTATTTACCAAATGAGAATAGTTAAAACAGATATAGAACGCAATGGGTTGATGAAAGTAACAGCTGTAGCGGAAGATGTAAGTTCATACGACTTTAATTCTAAAGCAGGATACACAAAATCTATTTTAGAAGCAGAGGATGTAATAGCCAATACTTGGATGGAGCTATTAGACTTACCTCCTCTTCCAACAGATCAAAGTAATTCTCAAGGTTGTTTAAGGATAGCGGTAGTTGGTGATACTGATAACTGGAATGGAACCGTCATTTATTCTTCTAACGATGGAGGAGAAAAAACTAATAATAATTTTACTCCTGTTACTGGAATTGACGTTTCCTCTGTAATAGGAGTAACAATCACTGATTTAAAACCAGGTAAGTTTGCCACTTGGGATAAAAAATTCAGTTGAGGTAGTTTTAATATATGGTCAATTATCAAGTTGTAGTGAACTGGCTGTGCTCAATGGAGCCAATGCAGTAATGATTGGAGATGAATTAATTCAGTTTCAATATGCAGACCTTATTGGCGAGCAAACTTATCGCTTATCAAAGCTTTTAAGAGGCAGACAAGGAACTGAAAAGTTTATACATAATCATCAGGAGGGTGAGAGATTTGTTTTACTATCTCCAAGCATACATACTTTGCCGATGTCTACTAATATGATTGGTAGGAAATGTCATTATAAAGCAGTAACAGCTGGAAATTCTATTGAAAATACGGAGGAGCAAGAATTCACTTATCAAGCCAATAGTTTAAGACCCTTTGCACCAGTCCATGTTATTGGCAAACGAGACAAAAATAATAACTTACGCCTAAGTTGGATTAGAAGAGCAAGATACGATAATGATTGGCGAGACAATGTTGACGTACCACTTGATGAATCACAAGAAAAATATCAAGTAGAAGTTTTAGATTATAGTAACAAAGTTATTAGAATTATAGAAACTTTTAATCTCTTAGTTACTTATTCAGCCAAACAACAAGTAGCTGATTTTAAAGAAATTCAAAAGGCAATCACGGTTAGAATCTACCAACTCTCTAGTTTGGTTGGTAGAGGCTATCCAGCAATCACTACAATTTAGTTCAATCTAAAACGATGAAGAAACTATGTCTAATAATGTCTGTACTCATACAGGTAGGCTAAAGCTACCATATATTTTACAAGCTCAAGCACAAAAGGAAGTTACCCATAATCAAGCTCTAAATATTTTAGATGTATTAGTTAATACGGTAGCTGTTTCAATTTCTAATACTCCACCTGATAATCCAAATGAAGGTGATATTTATATTGCTGGTACAAATCCAGAGGGAATATTCGATGGTAACGCTAATAATCTAGCTCAATATACTGAAGGCAGTTGGAGTTTTTATCAGCCTTTAAACTATATGGAGGTAATGGTTATTGATGAAAGTCAAAAGTTTACTTTCATTGATAACAAATGGGTTGCGCTGATTTCAGTTAATACAGCAGATAATGATTCAGATAAGACAAATTCAAAGAATAATGAAACTACTAGTCAGTTAGAAATCAAACAATGGCAAGAAGATTTAGAAATAAAAGGTAAAGTTGTAACTTCTAAAAACGTTATACCACATCACTCTTTGGTTATTGCAGTAAATATTTGGGTAATTGAAGAGGTAACTGGAGTACCAAGCTTTGCAGTAGGAGTAAAAGATGATCCTTCAAGATATGGTGATAAGTTAAGGCCTAATAAAGATACCACTAACATTGGTATGACCTATCATCCAATTACTTATTATTATGATACACCAATTACAATTATGCCAAACCAAATGGAGTTTACTGGTGGGGTAGTCAGAGTAAGTGTTCAGTATTTAAAACCACAAGGATCATGGGGGTGGTAGAAGATGATTAAAATATGGAAAATAAAACTAGAAAAATGAAAAAACCATTCGTGAAGCAGTTCGTGAAGGTATAGATGATGCTCTAACCAAGTATGGCATTGATACTGATAACCCAAATTCTATGCAATCAGATATGGTGTATTTACGCAAATCAAGAGTGGGTTCAGAGGAGCTAACAAAATGGGCTAAAAGGTCGGCTATTACTGTGGCTATTTCAAGTCTGCTTGCAACTCTTTGGAATGCTATCAAAAATGCAATAAATGGTGATTTAAAATGATGACTTTACTCGCTAGTCTCTTAGGATTTATCTCTAGCACATTTCCAGATTTACTGAAGCTTTGGAAGGATGGCGCTGATCGTAAACATGAGCTTGCCATTTTACAGCTTCAGCTAGAACAACAAAGACAAGGTCACGTACATCGTCTAGAGGAAATTCAAGTTGCTGCAGATTCTGTAGAAGCAAGAGCTTTATATAGAACCTATAATGTAGGAATTAAGTGGGTAGATGCCCTTAACGGCACCGTTCGCCCAATCTTAGCATATTCCTTTTTCTTACTCTACACAGCTGTGAAATTTGCTCAAATATATATTCTTCTAGCTCATATACCAGTTGTAGAAGCTACCACCCTTATATGGCATGAAGAAGATCAAACTATTTTTGCTGGAATTATCAGCTTTTATTTTGGGGCAAGAGCCTTTTCCAAGTTGCGCTAGGGAGACAGTACTACAAAAACTTGAGCATTTTTCTTGCTTGCAGCTTGATTTTATTTCAATACAGAGCGTCAATGGCAGCTGTAAACTTAGTATTTAGATAAGATAGGTAAGCAAATGGATAATGTATATATTACTACGGTTGATAATTATAACTTAGATTTAGAGCAAGAACAGTATTTGACTAAGCTATTTACTACTACTGTAGAACAACTAGTACCAACACAAGCTAGAGAAATATGGCTACATTTAAATGATTTTGAAGAAAGCAGAACATATAACCTAAATGGATTATTATTTATGATAATTCGAAAAACTGTTTATAACCAACAACAATGGCATGGTATTGTTCAAGGCGATAAAAGGCGCCTAAAACTTATCGCAGTTTTAGAAAACAATCAATAATACGTAAATAACTCCAAATTTTATGCGTCATATTACTGCGAGAGGACTTGAGCTTATAAAGAGCTTTGAAGGCTTCTCGCAAGTAATATATCTAGACTCAGCAGGATTGCCGACGATAGGCTATGGGCATCTTATCAAACCAAATGAAAAAGAATTATTTAAACAAGGAATCACTAAGTCTAAGGC